>NZ_JACHTP010000015.1:0-42486 GCF_020135855.1 Campylobacter sp. B0100352/1 | reverse complement strand
TAAGCTAAAACATCTTTGGAAAATTGCTCTAGAGTACAATCTCCTCCGACAACTCCCATAAGCTTCCCATTTTTATAAATAGGCATTGCGTAGGTTAAAATATGATTATTGTTCATCAAAGATTGATAAGGACCATATACACTTGATTTTGTTGTCTTTTTAGCTTCTTGATACCATGTTAAATTTTTGAGAGCAAAAGATTTAGAATCCAATATTTTTCTATCTGACAAAAGAACTCTTCCAGAATTTTCAAAACCTAAAAAAACAAGTTTAAAGCCAAAAGCTTCTTTGAAAGATTCTAACAAACTAAAGATTTCTTCATCGTTGCCTTTATCTAATACTTTTTCAATTTCTTTAGCCAAAACCTCCATTGCAACTCGTCTGCTTTTTCCATAATTATCAAATGTCATTGCAACATCTTCTACGGTTTTTAGTTGAGTGCTTTTAAGTAATTCAAAAGTGTTATTTTTAGATTCAAAATAGCTAATAGCACTTGTGATAGCTAATATAATAACTATCAAAACACCTATATAAAAAGTTAATTTTAACGATACGCCAAAAGATTTTGTTTTTTCTTTCATTTTTTCTCCTAAAATATTTTTATTCATTTAGAAAATTGGTTTTAATATTCTAAATATGAAACACCTAATAATAAAAGAATAAAATGAAGCGAATGTGAAATGTGAGCTAAATGTGCTTGAAAATAAAGTTAATAAATTAATAAAAATTGTTTAAGCAAAAAAGATATAGCTTTAAAAAAACTCTTTAAAGCTTTAATATAAAATACAAAATAATTAAAAACTATTTTAAAATTTGATTTTTATCGCGACATAAATTTTGCCAATTTGAAGGTTTTAATTTTAAACATTGTTGCAAACTTTCTTTTTCAGCTTGAGTATTTTTCATTCTCTCATAGGTTAAACTTTGTATATACAAAGCCCTTGCTCTATCATCATCAGAAAGTTTTAATTTTAATAAATCAGTTAAAACAGCTAAAGACTTTTCATTTTCATTCACTTTAGCTAAAGTGTCTAGATAAATAAATTCAAGATTTGGACTATAAAGATTAATTCCTTTTAAATTTTGATAATCAATAGCCTTAGGAGCATAAGTAAGAATCGTTGTTTGCATCTTATGATCATCTGCATAAGATAATAAAGTATCATAGGCTTCTACCATATTGAAATTCATTGGAAAAGTCTCTAAAATTTTTAATACACTAATAGCCTTATTATAATCATCCATTTTTAAATAAGATAAAAATTGCAAATAGTAAGCTTTAAAATTCTCCTCATCACTTTTTAAAATTTTTGACTCGGCTATTTCTTTGGCAATTTTTAAAACTTGCCTATACTGCTTGTTATCATAAAGCATTGATGCTTTTTTTAATCCAAAAAATATAGGATCTTCATTATAATTTTTATCCGTATAATCCATAGCTTCTTCAACTTTAGAAGTTCTGATAAAACAATCTAACATATGTTTTTTATCATTTATTTTTTGCCCTATTTCATAAGATTTAAATTGTGCAAAAATAGCCGTTGCTTCGATACAATTATCAGATTTTAATTTGCTATTTAAAAGATCAACCACGGCTTGCTGTAATAATTTTAAAGAATTAGGAAGTTTTCTTTCTTCTATTTGTTTTTTATATCCCAAAATAGCACTAAAATTTCCTTCTTTATAATAAAGCTGCATATCTTTATCTAAAGCTTTATTAACTATATTTTCATCTTTTTGAGCATATTCTTTTATAAGCATGGCATAATGTTTATGTGAAAGTGTAGAATTTTCATCATCCATCGCAAAAAACAACTCATCTCTAGCTTTTCTAATCTCATCTAAATATTTACCGTCGTCTAAATACTCATTTAAATATAAATTAATATATTTTTTAGCTTCATTCACTTTTCCTACTCGAGACAAACTTAAAGCTAAGTCTTTTAAAACTTCCTCATATTTTTGACTCACTCTTGACATTTTATTAAAAATATTTTGATAAATATTAGAGCTGATACCGTATTGCTTATTTTGATCAAAAAGTTTGGCAAGATCTAAAGATCTAAATCTATCTTTTCCAAAATACTGCGGATTAGCTTTTAAAATCGTATTTGCGTACTCCATTGCTTTATTTATGTTATTATTTAAAATGCTATCTTTAGCCAAAGCCATCGCCGCTCTAGCAGCTAAATCTAAATTCTTGGTATTTAGATAAATATCTTCATAAATATCCATAGCTTTACTTCTTTCTCTTAAGCTATAAAGATAATCGGCATAATCAAGCTTTGCTAATTGAGAAAAATAATTATTAGGTTGATTATTTAAAATTGACATCATATAATTAATATCAGAATTCTTAGATAAAGCAATGTAAGCTCTTAGCATTATATAAGATACTTCGAAAAAATTTCTATCACTTGTAAAAGTTCGAGTCCAATTTTTAGCATCTGCAATCATTTTTTCTAAAATTTTTCTGTCCCTAAAGCTAGGATCTTGAGTATAAAGTTGATTTTCAGCTCTTAATTTATAAAGAATAAATTCGCTCATAAAAATACTCTTTGCGTAACGCTTTATTGCATTATCAGCATCAATAGCTACTTGTTGATAATTTGCTTTATCATATTCATCTTTAATGCGTAAATAAGTATTAATATCCGCACTTTGAGGAATAACAACGGGATTAGAATTTAAATCAAGTGCTCCTACATAAGGTAAGCTTTCATACGGAAAATTAATACCAAAATTAAGCCCATCATAATCTCTTTTTCTGATTAAATTATCAGTGAAGACAAAAGTAAAGCCCTTGCTTTTATGAGAAGTGGAATTGCTTAATTCTTTATCAATATATATATTTTGAGATAAATCAAACATTCTTGCGTCTGTTTTAGGCAATATAACCATTTTAATTTTTTGAGTTTCTTTGAAAAATTTCAAATCAAATGTTGCAAAATTTTGATTATTTAAAGGAGTATCGACAATACCTGGAATAATACATTCAAAATGTATTTTATTTTCAGTTACAAATTTTTGACAAGTAAAATCTAAATCATTTTGAACATGTAAAACCGCGAAATTTTGCTTATTTTCGCGGCCAGTATTTAAAGTTAATTCAAAAGCAAAAAGAATATAAACATTCAATAAAAGTAAAAATATAATTCTCATAAAATAATTATATTATATTTTTATAAAAATAACACCAAAAATGCTTATTAATACACAAATAGCTAAAACAAAACCTTGTATAAAATTAAATTGCACATAAGAAGCTTCAGAACTACTCTTAACAAAAAGAGCGTGAATAATTACTTTTAAATAAGAATAAAGCATAAATACTGAAGCTAAAGCCATAAATACAGCCAAATACCAATAATCTTCAATAATTAAGGTTTTTAGAACAATAACTTTTCCCCAAAAAGCTCCAAAAGGTGGAATTCCTGCAAGTGAAAGCACACAAAAAGCAAGTGACAAAGCGATTAAAGGTTTTTTGGTCAATAAAGCATTGAGATTTTCAAATGAAGTGAAACGGAAATTACTTAAAATTAAAAACACACCATAATTAGAAAAACTAAACAAGGCCCAATAAATAAATATAGGATTTAAAACCCCTTCTTTAGTATCAAATAAAGGAATACAAGCAGCCAAAACAAAACTAGAATGCACCACAGAACTATAAGCGAACATTTTTTTCACATCTTTTTGACTTAATGCGGCAATTGCAGCGACTAACATAGAAAACACTGCCAATATACTGATAATATTTTCAAATCCAATATGATCAAAAAATCCAAAAAGTCTTAATACTACCACAAACATAGCTATTTTTGGCACTACTGAAATAAAAGCTGCCAAATTTGAATAAGTTGCAAAATATACATCTTTTAACCAAAAATGAAAAGGAGCTAAAGAAAGTTTTACAGCACATAAAACAAAAATCATCACTCCCGCGGTTAAAAGTATAGGATCTTTTTCTAATGCCAATTTTGCATCTAAGTCTAAAGTTCCTGTTTTCATATAAATCAAAGCTGAAGCCATTACGAAAAATCCAGAACCTACAGCAGCAACACTAAAATATTTGATAGCACTCGAAACAGCATTATGAGTTCCACGCATTGCTATAAGAGTATAAAGAGCCAAAGATGATGATTCAAGTCCTATGAAAATTAAAACTAAATTTGAACTCGATACCATAAGCAATAAACTAGAAATCATAAACATAAACAAACTATAAAATTCACCTTTATTTTCATCTTTTTGCATTAAAAGATATAAAAATGAAAAACATAAAATGATTAAAGAACTATAAAAAGAAAAGATATCATTATTTAAAGTTCCTAAAAATGCCTTTGATGCACCTAAACCAGAAGAAGATACATTACTTAAAATTAAAAAAGTACTAACGATCAAAGATAAAGCACAAGTGCCTATATAAAATGTCCTATGAAATTTTCCAAAAGCCGAGCACAATAAAAGAATAATAGCAATAGCAATTAAAAACAAAAAAGGATAAGATAAGGAGATATTTAAATTACTGATATTATCTAAATCTAACATTGTTTTCTCCTTTAATATGATTTAAAAAATTTATATTTTCTTGATTTATGGCTCTTGTTTTCATTAATTCAACAAGAGAATTAACATTTTTTTCTAGTGGATTTAAGAAAATTTTTGGAGCTAAACCCAAAGAAAAAATTAAAAAAGCTACCATAACAAGAGTAATAATTTCTCTTGTATGTAAAGAAAAACTTTCAAGATTTGTATCTTGTTGCATAAAAAACATTTTTCTAAATACAGCAAGCATATAAATCGCTCCAAGTATGATCACAAATCCCGCTAAAAACGCATAAAGCAAACTTACTTTAGCAATACCTAAAAGAGCTAAAAATTCTCCTACAAAAGATATGGTTAAAGGTAAAGAAATACTCGCTAGCAAAATCAAAGCAAAAAAGATAGTAAATAAAGGCGCCTTGCGTGCTAAGGAATGATAATGTGAAATCTCTAAAGTTCCATATTTTTTATATAAAAGTTCAGCCATTAAAAACAAACTTCCAGTAACTAAACCATGTGCAAACATATAAAATACAGCTCCTGTGATTCCTAAAATATTTAAAGAAAAAATCCCTAAAACCATAACTCCAATATGAGAAATGGAACTATAAGCGATCAATTCTTTTAAATTTGAGGCACGATAGGCAATTAAAGCATTATAAATAATACTTACGATACATAAAGCTGCAATTAAAGGTATAAAATAAACACTCGCATCCGGAAAAAGTGGCAAACAAAAATGTAAAAAACCAAAAGGAGCCATTTTAAAAGCAACTAGCATCATAGAAACTAAAATTGGCGAATTTGCATAAACTTTTGGTGCCCATGTGTGCAATGGAAAAAGAGGTGCTTTAATAGCAAAAGCAATGAAAAATGCTCCAAAAAGTAAAAGTTGTTCATTGAAACTAAATGCAGAGGCATTATTTTTCCAAATTTCTAAATCAAATGTGAAAACATTTAAAAGTTTATAAGTAGCATACGCTTGATAAATTAAGGCTAAGAGCATTAAAATAGAACCGGCAAAGGCATAAATGAAAAATTTAATACCTGGTCTATAATCCTTGCCGTAAACACCCATGATATACAGCAAAGGTAAAAGAGAAAATTCCCAAAATACATAAAACAATAAACCATCAAGTGAAGAAAATAGCCCCATAATGGCAAATTCTAAAAAGAAAATACAAGAAACAATTGCCTTTTTTTCAATTTTTAAAAATAAAAAACTTAAAAATATCATTAAAGAGCTCAAAAGCATCAAGACTAAAGAAATACTATCTACTCCAACATGATATTCAAATAAATTAGCTATTTTAAAAGGGAGTTTGTATTCAAAATCAACCCCATTAATTCCATCAAAGAAAAATTTAGCATTTAAAGCAAGTATAATTAAACTCGCCAAAACGCTAAAAATCTTTACTCCGCCACGGTTTAAAATAAGAGCAATCAAACCAGCGGCTAGAGGAAATAAAATTAAATAATTTAGCATTTTACACCATCCTTGCCAAAATAAGTAAAATCACAAAACCAGCCACCAAAAATCTAAGCATTAAATTTAAGCTATTTGGCATAATCATTTTTTTAGAAATTAAATTAGCATAAAAAGAAATTTTTTCAACAATTGCATCAAAAATAAAAACATCGCAATGTTTCATAATTGCACATAAACTTTCGTATTTATTTACTATAAATTTATGATAAAAATGTGGTATAAAATAATCATTACTTAAAAGTTTGTGTATTTTGTTTTCTTCTATGCTTGGTTTAAACCAAGAAAATTTATACGCAATGATAGCCAAAAGTATCCCTAAAATTCCTGCTGCACTGGCACAAATCATCACGATATGATCTTGAGCATCTATAAATACAAGCTTAGAGCTAATATATTTAAAAAAGCTGTGTTCAAAAAATCCTGAAACAATTGCCAAAATCATCAAAGGAGTCATGGCTAAAAGTGCTATTTTACTTGCTTCATGTGGGTGTGCATCGTGTCTTGAATTGGTAAAAAATACAAGCATTAAAAGCCTAAAACTATAAAAAGCTGTCATAAAAGCTGCAATTAAAAGCACTAAAAATATTCCATGATTATGAATTATAAAAGAATATCCTAAAATCAAATCTTTTGAGAAAAATCCTGCAAAAGGATAAATTCCTACCAAAGCTAAAGATCCTATAGTCATAAAAATAGCCGTGATTTTTAAAGGTTTAAATAATCCACCCATTTTTTTAATATCTAAGTTATCATTCATAGCATGCATTACGTTTCCAGCACCTAAAAATAATAAAGATTTGAAAAAAGCATGGGTTGCCAAATGAAACAAAGCTATACCATAAGCTCCAAGTCCAGCCGCTACAAACATATATCCAAGTTGAGATAAAGTAGAATACGCTATGATACGTTTTAAATCCCTTGCCACCAAAGCCATAGAAGCGGCAAATATAGCCACAAAAGCTCCAAGAATAGCTATAAAATAAGAAACTTCAGGAACCAAAGAATAAATTTCTCCTGCTCTAATAACCAAATAAACCCCAGCTGTAACCATGGTTGCAGCATGGATTAAAGCTGAAACTGGAGTAGGTCCCGCCATCGCATCAGCAAGCCAAGTATGAAAAGGAAATTGTGCAGATTTTCCCATAGCACCTATAAATAAACAGCTTGCTATTAAAATCAAAGCATTATGATCAAGGTTTTGCACCTTGGAAAAAACTTCATCATAATTTAAAGTTCCCACTTGGATATAAAGCCAAAAAATTCCTAAAAGCATACCCAAATCAGCAATTCTATTCATAATAAAAGCTTCATTAGCCGCAAAAGAATAGGTATTATTTTTATACCAAAAGCCTATTAAAAGCCAAGAACAAAGTCCAACACCTTCCCAACCTACAAAAAGACCTAAAAAGTTATCACTTGTGATTAAAAAAAGCATGGAAAAAACAAAAAGTCCTAAGTAGGCAAAAAATTTGTTAAATCCCTCATCGTGTGCCATATAAAAAATGCTATAAAAATGCACACAAGTAGCCACAATACCGACAACACACATCATTGTAAGTGAGATAGAGTCTATATTAAAACCAAAATTAACCCCTATAAACCATTCAAAAAAACTTATATTACCGCTAAAATTATTAAAAAGCAAGTACAAAGAACAAAAAGTTCCAATGGCTATAAGTATCCCGCATATATAACCTACAAAAATCTTTCTTTGGCTTAAAGAAAAACAACTTGCAAATAAAAAGGATATAAAAGGACTCAATAGTGAAACTAAAACTAAATTTTGCATACTAAGCCTCCTCTTTTAAACTTTTTAATTCTAATGTGCCATTTTTTCTATACCAAAGCACACATAAAGCTACTCCAACAGCCACTTCACAAGCTGCAATACCTATGATAAAAAGTGCAAAAACTTGACCATTTAAATCTTGATGCATTTTTGAAGCAGCTACTAAAGCTAAATTTGCAGCATTGAGCAAAATTTCACTTGAAATAAATAACATAATGAGATTTTGTCTTTTTAAAATTCCAATAAGTCCAATCACAAACATTAAAATGGCTATAAAAAAATATTTTTCTATCATTGTTTTTCCTTTAAAAGCTCTTTGTGAGTAAGTACTATGGCACAAACAAGAGCAATCAAGAGTAATATAGCTATCAATTCAAAGCCTAAAAGATATTTTGAGAAAACCTGTAAAGCAAGTTGCTGATTATTATTAAATAAAGTTAAATCTTGCAAAGGTAGATCTGTTTTTACATTTTGATATTTAAAACCTAAGATAGCAAATAAAAGAAAAATGGCACTTAAAAATATCAAAACAAAAAAACTTTTTTTAGCTTTAATCTTTTCTTTAAATTCTTTAGAAGCATCAAAAAACATCATAGCAAAGCTATAAATTCCAAGCACAGCTCCACCATAAACGATGATTTGTATCGCACCTAGAAAATCTGCATCTAATAAAAAATAAAATCCTGATAAAAATACCATTCCTCCAGCTAAAGCTGAAAGAGAATAAAGCATAGTTTTGCTTAAAACCGCTATTAAAAAAAATCCTAAGACAAATATGCTAAAAAATACAAAGGCTAAAGTTTCTATCATTTGACTTCTCCTTGTGAATTTTGATCTTGAGTTTCTAAGGCTTTATTTTGCATTGCATCATAATAATTTGGAGTTTTCTTAACCAATAAATCAGCATCTTTTCTTAGACTTCCAGCTCCTTCAAATTCTACTTGCTGTTTTAATTTGTCAATAGGAGTTAAAAAATCTTGCTTATAGCCAAAATAAGATCTTTGCTCTGCTGCATTTTCATATTCTAAACCATGAACTATAGCAAGTTCTGGACATACTTCAGCACAAAATCCACAATAAATACAACGCCCCAAATTAATACTATAATTATTTACTTTTTTGCGTCCATCTTTATCTAGGGAGGTCTCCATTCTTATACAATTACTGATGCAAATTTTTTCACAAAGCCCACAACCTATACATCTTTCATTTTCACTTTCTATAAAACGCATAAGCCTATGCACTGCACGATAACGATTATCAAGTTGGAGTTTTTCTAAAGGATATTTTATGGTTGCACTATTATTTCTTTTAAGCATTTCACGCATCACCACCCATAAACCCACAAAAAGCTCAAGTTTGATACTTCTTTTTAAGGCTTGTAAAATTTTTTGCCACGTCGTAACGGGCGTTTTTCTTTTTTCATCAACCAAATAATAATTTTTCATTTAAACTCCTATAAAAGCACTGCTAAGGCTGTAATTAAAAGATTTAAAACTGCCAAAGGAATTAAAATTAAATAACACATCCTCATTACCTGATCAGGACGCAATTGAGGAAAAGCGGCTCTAGCCCAAAAATACCAAAAGAAAATAAATACTGATTTTAATATCATCATAATCCAACCAGGAATAATCCAAAAGCTATTAAAACCTCCTAAAAATAGCAAAGAAATTAAAATAGCACCCGCTATCATACTAGCATATTCACCGATGAAAAACATACCCCAACGAAGTCCGGAATATTCTGTTCCATAACCAGCAACAATTTCAGCATCGTTTTCTGTTAGACAAAGCGGAGTTCTATTGGTTTCGATAAAAAGAGCTATAACAAAAAGTATAAAAGCTAAAGGTTGTTTAAAAATAAGCCAAGACAAAATTCCATCGTTTTGATAATTATTAATATCCACCAAAGAAAAAGAACCCACAAGCATCACAATAGCCATTAAAGCCAAAGCTCCAACGCTTTCATAAGAAATGATAGCTACAAGCCCTCTTGCAGCGCCCAAAATAGACCATTTGTTATTACTTGAAAGCCCACCTAAAAATACAGCATAAAAACAAAGTCCAGAAGTTCCTATAACAAAAAGTAAAGCTACATTAATATCAGAAATTAAAGGCTGGATAATATGCCCAAAGAGTGTAAATTCGGGCAACATTGGAATAGCTGCTAAAGAAACAAAGGCGCAAATAGCAGACAAAAGAGGTGCTATTGCAAAAATAATTTTTTGAGAATTATAAGGAATAATATCCTCTTTTGTGAAAAGCTTGATCATATCAGCAACAAGCTGAATCAAACCAAAAGGACCGACCATATCAGGCCCTATACGACGTTGAAAATACGCCAAAACTTTTCTTTCAGCATAGGTTGCAAGTCCTGCTAAAGTCGCAAAAAATGCAACCACAATAACGCATTTTATTAAAGTTACTAAAACAAAAAAAGCAAAATCACTCATTGTTTGCTCCTATTTTTTGTATTTGTGCTAAAATAAATCTTTGATCAAAAAAGCTCAAAGTATCTATCTTTTCATCAAAATATGGTAAATAAGCTCCGTTTTTTAGATCCTTATCCACACGCACACTTAAGCTTATTTCTTTATTATTTATTGTAATTTTTACTAAGTCTTTATCTTTTAAATTTCTTTCATTGGCTAAATTTTCACTGATTCCAATAAATATTGCTTCATTGATCGCACTTGCACGATTTGAAAATCTACCAAATTGATAACTAGGATTTGCACTATAAAGCAAAATATCATTATCTTTTGGCTCTAAAGTATTAGAATTTGGAGCTAAAAATTCTTTCTTAGCGTTTTTCTTAAAACAATCTAAATTAAGCTGATAGCCCCTTTTGCATTCTCCGCCATTGGTGTAATAATTTTCCAAATTATCAAATTCAATAGGAGAAAAACCTTTATCCATAGGAAGTCTCTTTGTATAATCAATGGTATATTCTTGATCAAATCCTAAAGCATTAGATAAATCATTTAAATAATATCCGCCAAATTCTAAAGCAGCATTTGTTGGAACTACTCTTTTATCATAATTTAAAAATGTTCCTTCTTGCTGATTTAAACTAGAACTCGCCAAATCAGCGTGCTCTTCATAAGAAAATGTAAAATCTCCTTTTTCATTATAACCCAAAGTTTTACCTTCTGCTTTATCAGCGCTTAAATCACAAATCATCGCTACACCCAAAGTATTAGTATGCGTAGGATTTAGAAAAACTTTAAAAGGAGTGCTTGTTTGTATTAGTGCTAATAACTTAGCAAGTTTTTTAGCATCATGGTGGAAGTAAAAATCGCTACCAACCACAAGAGTAAATTTAGACTTTTTAAGCAATAAATCCTCAAGCTTATCTTCATCCAAACCTAAATTTTTAGCAAAAACAGAACGTTGCACTTCTATATTCTTTTTTACTTTTTTTGGAACAAGTTTTTTCGCTTCTTTTTCGATCTCATTGCCTTCTTCGTCTTTTTCTACAACTTTTTCAATCACTTCTTCATTGATCGTTTCTTCAATTTCTTTATTTTCTTTAACAAAAAATTCAGCTAAATGAGCCTTAATGCTTTCATCTGTTGTAAATTTTTGAAGCAAGAAATATAAAATTTGCTCTTCATCTCCACTTTTATGGATACATGAAAGAAAATTCTTAGAATATTTTTCAACACCCAAATCCCCTATAGGATGAAAATAAAGCCCTGCTCCTTTATTCATTACTAAAGAATTATTAACTTTGTAACTTAGAGTTGGCGCATCATATCTTAATAAAGTTCCTAAAACTACCAAAAAATCGCTCTTGGTGATATCATCACTTACGGCATTATACATTTCTCCTGAATTTTCTATAAATTCATTAAGAAATTCTTTAAATTTTAAAGCCTCTTCATTAATAAGATTGAGATTAAACTTATGCTTTAAATTTTGCAAAATCAAAGCTTCTTCATTGGTTATAAAGCTATTGAATTTAATATTTTTAATTTCATTTTTTTCAAAAAGTGCTACAAGTTCATTAAAAGCTTTTTCGTCTTTAGTAGCTTCATTTTGCGTATCAAAACCAAATCTTGCTGCTTTATTTAAAGTTGCAAAAGCAAAATCATTACTCACGCGATAAATTTTAGGCTTTTGATCGCTAATTCCACTTTGTTTGATATCATAATACATAAGCTCACAATCACTAGAATGAGGATTTGCTGCTGGAATTCTTGTAAGCTCCCAAGCATTAGAGCTGTATTGAAATTTTGATCCGATCAAAGCTCCCGTTGGGCATACACTTGTACATTCTCCACAAAAGGAACAATTTAGACTTTCACCATTGGATGGGCCGATTAAACTTTTTTGGAATTTTGTCCAAATTGCATAAGCATCTTTGCCCATTGTTTCTTTAAAACCAGCATCTACAGCATCTCCTCCACGTGGAACAGTTTTTAAAGCACTTTCGCCGATCTTATCCTTACAAACTGTGACACAGCGTTCGCAAACTATACAAAGAGCTGGATCATAATTGATCATCCCCCAATGTTTATGTGGTTTATGAGTGTCTTTTATCCAATGTCTTTGTACATTCACTCTTGTTTTGTGTGTGAAATTTTGAAGCTCACATTCACCGGATTTATCACAAACTCCACATTCTAATGGGTGATTGATACAATAAGCTTGCATGATCTCATTTCTCTCATCCCATAAATTTTGCAAATCACTTTCTACAACCATACCGTCTTTTGCTTTGGTATTGCAAGAATAAACCTTTTTACCATCAGCCTCTACCATACACATACGACACGCTAAAGTAGGGCTACAACCGGTCAAATAACAAATTGCAGGAATAAAAATATCATTTCTTCTTGCTATATTAAGGATATATTCGCCTTCTTCAAAGGCGCAATCTATACCATTTATTTTAACTGTCATTTTGCTTCCTTTATGCGAATTTGAGTAAAATCAAAACCAAAATTTTCATGATTTAAAAAACCAATAGTGCCTTGTAAATTTTCATCTAAACAAAGTGTGGTTTTAAGATTGAAATCTTTGGCTAAAATTTCTACTTCGCTTTGATCTTTGCATTTTGAAATTTGTAAAAATTGCTTTGAGCAATGTAAATTATTGTCATCCAAATCAGCCTTAAAAAGCACTAATCCATCGTAATTATCCAATTCTTTTAAAGGATTAAATTTTGCATTTTCAAAATGGCATTCTTTTTCATTGCTGTCTAAAATTTTAAGCTGATACTTTTGGCTTAAAAAATTTAAAAAATATTTTATATTTTCACTGTCTTTGTATAAATCAATATTTTTATCTATGATTAAATATTTTGCCGTTTTTAAAAAATTCAATGTATCGCTTGCTTCTTCTTCCCCAAAACAAGATTCAGCACTTAAATAACCTTCATCTAAATCTTTAAAAGTATTTTCATCACTCATTTTACAAAGCAAGGCTAAAACAAAACTCAAACTTGCAATTTCACATTTATAAAATTTAGCTTTTAAAAACTTATCCTCTAAACAAGAAATATTAACATTCTCACCCTGAATTCTTGTGCATAAATCTTTATTTTTAATGCTTGGCATATCTAAAAAACAAAGTGCCTTTTCATAAATCATACACTTTCCTTTTTGATAACGATAGTCCAATCGACTTGATTAAATTTTAAAGAATTAAGAAGTTCGCATCCATTTTCTTTTACAAAAGAAAAACTTTTTTCTACAGCAGAAAAATCACCGATTTCAAAAAGAATCACCAATACTTCCCCTACCTTAGCCTCTTTAATAGTCTGTGCTAAATCCTCAAAGAGCGCTTTGCTCTTTCTTAAATCTACTCTTCTCATCGATCAATCTCACCTAAAACTATATTTACATTACCCATGATCGCAACCACATCCGCTAAATACGTTCCCACTAACATTTCTTCAAAAAAAGAACAATGCCAATAACTAGGAGTTCTAGCTTTTAAACGATAAGGTCTTCCGCTTCCATCACTATGGATAAAAAATCCTAACTCGCCTTTTGGACTTTCAGTAGGCACATAAACTTCACCTTTTGGAGGCTTTAAGCCTTGAGTAACTAAAACAAAATGTTGCATGAGTGAATAATTTTGTGTCAAAATTTGCTCTTTTGAAGCACTAACATATTCTGGATGGTTAGCTAAAATTTCAGGCGGCGTATCCTTATAAAGGGCTGCACATTGTCTTAAAATTTTAAGACTTTCTCTAAATTCTTGCATATAAACTTTATATCTTGCATAAGAATCACCTTGAGTTGCATAAGGCACACCAAAATCCACTTCATTATATAGCAAATAAGGTTCTTCTTTGCGTATATCATAGCAAATTCCGCTTCCTCTTAAAAGTACTCCACTACAACCCCAATTTAAAACTTGTTCTTTAGTTACCACGCCAACATTTTCAGTTCTTAAACGCCAAATTCGATTATCATCTAATAAAGCTTCATAATCAGCGATATCTTTAGGAAATTTATCGCAAAAAGCTAAAAGTTCTTGTAAAAAGCCTTCAGGCAAATCAAGCATCACTCCTCCAATTCTCATTGAAGAATGTGTAAGTCTCGCTCCACAATACTTTTCAATCAAATCTAAAACATATTCTCTTTCTCTAAAACAATATAAAAATACAGTCATAGCTCCGATATCAAGTGCGTGAGTTGCAAGCCAAAGCAAATGCGATCCTATACGATTAAGTTCTAATAATATCATACGAATCACTTGGGCTCTGCGTGGAATTTCCAAACCACATAATTTTTCAACTGCAGCACAATAAGCATAGTTATTTGAAGAAGCTGCAACATAATCCATTCTATCGGTTGTAGGAATAAATTCTTGATAGATCATATTTTCAGCCATTTTCTCCATACCGCGATGCATATAACCTATAGTTGGACGTGCCTTCACGACCTGTTCCCCATCAAGCTCTAAAATAAGACGTAAATTTCCGTGTGCTGAAGGGTGTTGAGGCCCTAAATTGATAATCATTTTTGAATCTTCTTGTTCAAAAGCTATATTTTCATAATAAGGTTTTAACTTGCTAGGAATTTGCATTTTAACGCCTTTTCTCTAAAATTTTTGCTTGATCGCGTTTGACTTTTTTCACAAAAGCAACGCCCTCTTCTTCTTGATATTCTTGTTTGAAAGATATTTCTTTAGGATTAGCTCCTTTAGCGGTTTCATGATAAATTCTTGCAAAATTAAGAGTATCTTTATCATCCACAAAGCCAGAATCTCTTTGTTCAGGTCCAACAACTTCACGATATTCTTTTCCAAAAATTCTATCAATTTCATACCATTGTGCAAACTCATCTCCTTTTAAAGGATAGGTTTTTAAAAGAGGGTGACCATACCAATCATCAGGCATCAAAATACGTTTTAAATTTGGATGATTGATGATAAATATTCCATACATATCATAAATTTCTCTCTCGCTCCAATTGGCTCCTTTAAAAACGCTAGTAACGCTTTGCAATCTTTCTTTAACGCCTACAAAAGTTTTAACTCTTACTCTTAATTTTTTATCGATATTTAAAAGCTGATAAAAAACCTCAAAACCATTTCTAGAAGCAACAAAATCAATAGCACTTGCTTCAGTGAAAGATACATAGCCTAGATTTTTAAGAATTTGCAAGGTTTTAATATTATCTTCTTTATTGATTTGAATCACCCAAAAATCAAGCTCTATAAAAGAATCTAAAATTCCAATTTGCTCTTTTAAAATTTCATAATCTTGTTTAAATTCACTCTCATCAACATTGATCTTAGCTGTATATGGAGCATGATAAAATCTATCTTTATAATAATTTTTTAATTGAACATCTTTTTTATCACTATATTTTCTCATCTTTATACCAACCTTTTTGGTGCAATTTTACGACTTGCTTTTTCTTTACGAATTCTTTTTTGTAAAATCATCAAAGCAAATTGAAAACTTTCAGGACGAGGAGAGCAACCTGGTACATAAATATCTACCGGTATAATACGATCCACTCCTTGTACCGTAGAATAAGTATTAAACATTCCTCCGGTATTTGCACAACTTCCCATTGAAATAACCCACTTAGGTTCAGGCATCATATCGTAAAGTCTTCTTGTAAATTCAGCGTGTTTTTTACTCAAAGTTCCTGCGATAATCATCACTTCGCTATGACGAGGAGAAGCTCTAAAAATAGTTCCAAAGCGGTCAAAATCGTATCTTGAACCTCCTGCTGCCATCATTTCTATAGCACAGCACGCCAAACCATAAGATAAAGCCCATAAAGAATTACTTCTACCCCATTGAACAAGCTTATCAACACTAGTTAAAACTACTGGTAAACCGCTAGCATAATTTATTTGATGCTCTGCCATGCAAACGCTCCTTTTTTATATGCATATAAAAAACCTACTCCTAAAAGTAAAATAAAAATTAACACTTCTAAAAGTCCAAACCATCCTAGGATTTTAAAAATCAAAGCCCAAGGAAATAAAAATACGACTTCAATATCTAAAAGAATAAATATCAAAGCGACAATAAAAAATTGAGAATTAATTTTATTTGCTTGTTTAACAGGTATAGGACCACATTCATAAATTCCAAGTCCTAGTCTTTTTCGATTTTTTGAGGCAAAATTATTGCCGATTTTTGAAGCTAGAAAAACCAATCCAAAAAAGATTACACTAGCAAGCACTATCATTAAAAAGATACCAAAATAAGGGTGTGCCACATCTATATGAGACATTTGCTCTCCTTCTTTAAATTTAAACATTTTTTATTGTCTTGCAATAAAATTTTATCCCGCAAAGATAATATTTTACTCTAAAATTTCTATATTAAAACTTAGAATAAAAAAATTTGTGTTAATTTTATATTAAAATTGGATTTTTTTATACTTGAATTTATCAAATAAATTTTTATGATGGGTTATAAAAATATAAGAAATATTGCGTTTTTGCTGGTATTGATTTAAAAAACAAAGAATTTCGTTAGAATTTTTTGTATCAAGCATTGAAGTTATTTCATCTAAAATCAATAATTTAGGTTTTAAAATTAAAGCACGGATAAGTCCTATACGAGAAGCTTCTCCGCCGCTTAATTCATAAGGTTTGCATTCTAAAATTTGTCGCTTTAAGCCAAAACGATCAAAAAAATCAAAAATCACCTCATCATTCTTTTCTAAATTAAAATTTTCCAAACCATCCTGTATTAAATTCTTAATTTTTTTATAGGGATTTAAAGCCATTTTTTGATCTTGAAAGCAATATTGTATTTCTTTTCTTAAAACTCTTTGTTTTTCTTTGTTGATCTTATGTACATTGTGATTTTGATATAAAACTTCACCCTCATTTGGATCTTCTAAAAAACAAAGTATTTTTGCCAAAGTCGTTTTTCCACAACCACTTTGCCCTAAAATCATTAAATTTTCACCTTTTTCTAGAGAAAAATTAATATTTTTAAAAACTGTATATCTTTCTTTTTTTAAATACCAATGTTTTTTTATCTCATAAAATTTACTCAAATGATGCACTTTAAGCATTCATATTTCCTAAAAATTGATCCAAAGTATAAAGTTTAGTTTTATCTTTTTCTATGAGAAGAATTTCATCAGCCAAAGAATGTACTAAATGCAAATCATGAGTGATACAAACCAAAGCAATATCTTTTTTTAACTCTTTTAAAATTTGAATGATTTTTTGATTATTTTTTTCATCCAATGAAGCATTTACCTCATCACAAATTAAAATTTCTGGCTTGTGCAATAAAGCTAAAGCTAAACTTACTCTCCTAGCCATCCCTACACTTAACTCATGAGGATAAGAATGCCATAATAAATCCAAATTTTCAAAACCCAATTTTTCAAAATAAGAAAAAACATATTTTTTATACTCTTTTTGATTTAAATTTGTATGAGTTTTTAAAATAAAAGAGCATAATTTTCCTAAGTCCATATAAGGATATAAACTTAACTCGCTATCTTGCAACACTAATGCGACTTTAGATCTAAATTCTCTAAGTTGATTTTTCTTTAGCTTTAAAATTTCAACTCCATTGAAACTAAATTCATCAGCAGTTAAACTAAATTTAGAATCCAAAAGCCTCACTAAAGCTTTACTTAATAAACTTTTTCCTACTCCACTTTCTCCTAGCACCGTTAAAGCTTGACCTTTTTTTAACTCAAAGCTAATATTTTTTAGTAAAATTTTATTTTTAAAACTTATATTTAAATTTTTAACTCTCAAGATCTCACTCCCCAGCGATCCTGTAAAAAATTACCCAACCATAAAAGCGGTAAAAAAAGTAATATAAGAGTTAAAAGTGGAAAAAATATTACCCACCAAGCTCCTACAAAAACTGCTTTTGAAAAATCATTTAACAAAATTCCCAAAGTTGGAATTTCAAACCCCATGCCAAGCCCAAAAAAACTTAAAGTGGATTCTGTAGCAATAGCATGGATAATATTAAAAACAAAAAGTGTAAAAATCAATGATTTTAAAGCCGGCAAAAGATCTTTTAAAAAAATTTTCAAAGGAGTTCTTCCTAAAACTATACTTGCTTTATAAAATTCCAAACTCTCTAATTTTTTTAATTCACTCTCAAGC
Organism: Campylobacter sp. B0100352/1; assembly: GCF_020135855.1. Taxonomy (NCBI): domain Bacteria; kingdom Pseudomonadati; phylum Campylobacterota; class Epsilonproteobacteria; order Campylobacterales; family Campylobacteraceae; genus Campylobacter; species Campylobacter sp. B0100352/1. The sequence continues at coordinate 24,089 of NZ_JACHTP010000015.1, read as the reverse complement.
ATCCTAGCGACGAAGCACCAATGTATTAAAGCGATTAATACACTCATGAGTAGCATATTTACACTCATAAAATTTTGAAAAAACATCAATAATAAAAAAGCAGGAAAGGCTAAAAAAAGATCTAATATTCTCACCCAAAAAGTATAAAAAAATAAACGTGCCAAAAAAAGATAAAAAATCGCAAAAAAAATGGATAAAAATGAACCAAAAACTCCTATTAATAAAGAATTTCTCAAAGCAAAAAGCAAACGAGAATACAAGTCTCTACCTAAAAAATCCGTACCTAAAATATAAATTTGATTTGGAGCTTGATAAGCATTTTGCAAATGTATTGATAAAATATCAAACGAAGCTAAAAATGGCGCTAATAAAGCCAATATAGATAAAACGATTAAGGGTGAAAGATAAATAAAAATCTTAAACAAAAGAAAACTTTCTTAACTTTGGATTTAAAATTTGAGAAATTATATCACTTAAAAAACTTAGCAATGTCGCAAAAAGAACACTTAAGAACAATAAAGCCAAAACCACAGGAAAATCTTTATAAATAATGCTTTGAATCAATAAAAATCCAATCCCACTAAAATTAAAAATATTTTCTACAATATAAGTTCCCATGATGAAATTTAAAGCAGTAGCTCCAAAATAAGAGATAATCGAACCTAAACAATATTTTAAAACCAAACGATTAATATCACTTTGTTTTAAAGCTCTAGCATAAAGATTTTGTATAAAAATTTGAGAAAAACTCTCATGGATAAGATTTCTTGCTATTCTTAAATATAAAGCCAAATGAGATAAAACAAGAACCAAAATAGGAAAAATAAGATGCTTTAAACGACTAAAAAAGTCATTTTCAAATTCTATATCACCGATTGATAAAAAATGGCCAAAAAAGCTAAAAATAAATATAAAAATCAATGCGATCACCAAAGGAGGCAGGGCGAAAAAATTTAATGTTACAAAAGTAATGATTTTTTCTATAAAACTATTTTTAAAATGATACTCCACAAAAGCCAAAAAAATACTCAAAAAAAATAAAATACCTAGGGCGCTAAAACTTAAAATCAAAGTATTTAAAAACCTTTCTTTTATAATCTTTAACACCCTTTCTCCGCTTAAAAAAGATACACCAAAATCCCCCTTTAAAGCTTTAAAAATCCAATTTCTATATTGAATCAATAAAGGTCTATCGAGTCCTAAATTTTTTTCCACTCTTTTAACAAATTCTTTACTTTGAGTATTGCTACCATTAGCATAGCTTATATTGGCTTTGCTAAAATGTAACATTATAAAGCATAAAAAGGTACTTAAAAAAGCTACTAAAATACCAAAAAATAAACGCGAAAGCACTAGAGCTTAACCCATTCATAAATATTTGAAGTAAAGCCTACACCATGATGACCCAAAATTCTAGACTCAATGCCTTTAATCTTAGCATCATAAACTAAAGCAAAATCTAAATAAACAAGAAAAATAAAAGGAGGATCATCATATAAGGCATCAATAAATTCTTTATAATATTTTTTGCGTTCATTTAGATCAAAAGTATTTCTAGCCCTAAATAAAGAATCATCAACTTTTTTATTATGATAATGCCCAAAATTCCAACCTTGTTCATTTAAATCACTATCTTGAGAGCTTTCAAAAACTCTAAAAGTATGAAAGTCAGGATCAAAAGGACTCCCCCAACCAATAACAAAACTATCAGCCTTAGAATAATCAAAACTACCAGCCGGCTTTGCTACAATCTGCGTTAAAACCCCAATTTTTCTAAATTCACTTTGCAAAATTCCTGCTAAACTTACCCTTAAAGGATCATTACTCATAGCATAAATTTGAAATTTCAATTCTTTTCCATTTTTTTGAAAAATTCCATCTTTATTTTTAGTAAAACCAGCATCCAAAAGCAATTTTTCTGCCTTTAACGCATCATAATTAAAAGAATTAAAATGTTTAGGATTTGCCCAAGAATTTTGCAAAGGATGAAAGGCAACCATGCCATATCCATGCAAGAGATTTTTCACTATACTTTCTCTATCTACGGCATAATTTAACGCTTTTCTTACTCTTACATCTTTTAAAAATTCATTATTTAAATTAAACATTAAAGCTCTATAATCAACCGATTTTTCTCTTAAAATCTTAAATTTTGGATTATTTTTAAAGATATTTAATAAGGAATTGTCGATCAAAGCAGCATCTATAGTGCCATTTTGAAGTTCCATACTCGCAATTAAAGGATCAAAAATATGCTTTATGATTAATTTTGGAGTTTTAACCTTAGCTCGATAAAATTTATCATTAGCTTCTAATTTTACATATTCTCCTTTTTTCCACTCAACAAATTTATAAGCTCCTGTTCCTATGGGATGTTCATTAAAAGAAGCTGTATTTAGATCTTTATTTTCAAGCAAATGTTTTGGCAGTATTCCTATACTTAAAGCATCCAAAAAAGCCGGATAAGGTTCAAAAAGCGTAATTTTTATGTGATAAGGATTGATTATTTCTATTTTTTTTACATTGTCAAAATTAACATACAATGGAGAATTATTTTTCGAATTTTTAAAAGCATCTATACTGAATTTAACATCTTGGGCGCTAAATTTTACTCCATCATGCCACAAAACATCATCCCTTAAAAAAATATCATAAACTAAACCATTTTTACTGATTTTCCAAGACTTTGCTAAATCCGGCTTTAAATTCATATCCTGATCAAAATAAACAAGTCCTGAAAAAATAAGATTAATAAGCACATCATGATCTTCACTATACGCAGGATTTATCCTTGAAATTTCATTTTCCACTGCGATGATTAAAGTATCTTTTGGAATCTTTGCTTGTAAATTCACAAACAAAACTAAGATAAAAATCCAAAATCTAAACATCTTTTTCCTTAAAAATTGTATTTATTTAATTATAAAATAAAACCAAACAAGCCACAAGCCCCTAGAGGGGATAAATCAATATAAAATTTTTACATTACAAAATTTAAATATTTATAAAAACTAAAATAAATATAAATATTGATTAAATATCAAAATTATACAATCAAACCCCTATTTTAAGATATTTTTAGTCTTAATTTTACTTGAATTTTATATTTTTTTGGAATATAATGATTAAATATTTTGTAACAAAATACAAAGGAGCATACATGCAGCAAAATCGTAGAGATTTTTTAAAATGGAGTTCTTTATTTGGTGGTTTAGCTTTAACTCCTATGCAGTTAAGTTCGAATTTATTAAAAACCTCGCCCATAGTAACAAAATGGGCAGGATGTAATGTAAATTGTGGAACAAAATGTCCTATTAAGGTTCATACTCAAGATGGGGTTGTAAAATACGTTAGCACGGACAATGAAGGAGAAGATGAGTTTGACACACGTCAAGCTAGAGCTTGTGTTAGAGGAAGAAGTTCAAGATATAAGGTTTATAATGCCAATCGACTTAAAAGGCCTTTAAAAAGAGTAGGTAAAAGAGGAGAAGGTAAATTTATGCCTATTTCTTGGGAGCAAGCTTTCGATGAAATCGCTTCAAAAATGAAAGAGGTAAAAGAAAAATACGGAAATGAAGCATTTTTTATCACCTATGCTACAGGAACCACCGGAACTATTATCAATCGCTGCACTTCAGGCCCTTGGGCAAGACTTTTAAGTCTATATGGAGGTTATCTAAATTATTATAATTCTTACTCAACAGCGCAAATTACAAATGCAATGAATTATTTTTATGGAGGATCTCCTGCAAGCGATATCGCGACTCTACGTTCTGCAAAACTCGCTATCTTTTTTGGTGCTAATCATGTAGAAACTAGAATGGGCGGAGGTGGCATAGGCTATGCTTATCATAAAGCTTTAGAAGAAAGTGGTTGTAAGATTATCCATATTGATCCAAGATATAATGATTCTTGCATAGGGCATTGTGATGAATGGATTCCAATAGCTCCTGGAACGGACGCAGCTTTAATCGCAGCTTTAGCCTATGTGATGATTAAAGAAAATTTACTAGATAGAAAATTCCTCGATACCTATACTATAGGTTTTAGTGAAAATACCCTACCAAGCGATGCACCTAAAAATTCAAGTTATGAAAGTTATGTTTTAGGAACTTATGATGGTATAGAAAAAACTCCCGAATGGGCGAGCAAAATCACAAAAATTCCATCTCGTCGCATCACTCAACTTGCAAGAGAAATCGCTTTAACCAAACCTTGTTTTATCGAACAAGGCTGGGGAGTACAAAGACATTCTAATGGGGAGCAAAATGCAAGAGCTATTGCAACTTTAGCTTGCATGATAGGAAGTATAGGAATAAAAGGAGGCAATACAGGTTGTCGCACCGGATCAAGTAAAACTTACGATATTATGGGAATGCCTTATAAAAATCCTATTAAAGATTCTATTCCTTGTTTCTTATATACCGATGCTATTTATCGCGGTAAAGAAATGACAGATCTTAGTGATGGGGTGCGTGGAACAAAACAACTCAAACAAAATATCAAATTTATCTTCAATACAGCAGGAAATTGTTTAACCAATCAGCACAGTACCATTAAAGAAGTCGATCGTATTTTAAGCGATGAAAGTTTGTGTGAATGCATCGTTGATATCAATGTTACAAGAACACCCTCTAATAATTATGCTGATTATATTTTGCCTGATGCAACTATGCTAGAACAAGAAGATTTTATTAGGCCTAGTGCGGGGTATTATAGCGATAGGCCTTATATTATCTATTGTCAAAAAGCTATAGAGCCTGTGGGCGAGGCAAAACCTATTTATGAAATGTGTATCGAACTTGCCAAAAGATTAGGTATAGAACAAGAATTTAGTGAAGGAAAAACTCAAAAAGACTGGTTAAAATATCTTTATGAAGAAAGTATGAAAAAAAATCCACTCTTGCCAAGTTTTGAAGAAATGTGCGAAAAAGGACTTGTAAAATTTGATCCGGTTAAACCTGTTGTCGCACTTGAAGATTTTATAAAAGATCCTATCAATCATCCTTTAAAAACCCCAAGCGGTAAAATTGAAATTTATAGCAATGAACTTGCTAAAATGCAAAAAACTTGGAAATTAAGAGAGGGGCAACAAATCGTTCCTATTCCTGTATTTGAAAGTCAAAGAGAAGGCATACTTGATCCTTTAAAAGAAAAATATCCTTTGCAATTTTACGGATATCATTACAAAGGAAGAACCCATTCTAGTTTTTGGGAAATTCCGCAAATTAGAGAAACAAACCCTCAAGAAATTTGGATCAATCCAATAGATGCTAAAGAAAGAGATATTAAAACAGGAGATATGATCCAAGTTAGAAATGACTTAGGTATTATCCAAGGAATGGCTAAAGTAACACCAAAAATCATACCAGGTTGTGCGGTCACCCCTCAAGGAGCGTGGGCTAAATATGAAAATGGTATCGATGTAGGAACTTGCGTTAATTCTTTAGCAAGTATAGTGCCAACTGCTATTTCAAAAGGCAACGGACAACATTCCATTTTAGTGCAAATTGCAAAAGTTTAAGGAGATAAAATGAATTTAGAAGAAAACTCACAATTTGGTTTTATGCTTGATCAAAGCAAATGCGTAGGCTGTAGAACTTGTTCTTTATCTTGTAAAGATTATAAAAATATGCCTGTGGGAGTAAATTTTCGCCGTGTTTTTGAAACAGAAGGAGGTAATTGGACTTGTAAAGAAGAAGATGGAAGTGTAGAGCAAAACGTTTTTGCTTATTATACTTCTATATCTTGCAATCACTGCTCTAATCCGGCTTGTTTAAAAGCTTGTCCTACGGGTGCAACTATGAAGGTAAAATGGGGTATAGTGAAGGTTGAAGATAGTATGTGTATAGGATGTAAAGCCTGTGCTATGGCTTGTCCTTATGGCGCTCCACAATTTAATCACGAAAGCGGACACATGAGTAAATGTGATGGTTGCTATGATAGACTCAAAGAAGGAAAAAATCCAATTTGTGTGGATTCTTGTCCTTTTAGAGCTTTAAAGGCTGGAGATATCGCTAAATTAAGAGAAAAACATGGAAATTTAGCTTCAATCACTCCTTTGCCTGATGCAAGTATCACGCATCCAAATTTATGTATAGTGCCTGAAAAACATAGCTTACCTTCAGGAAATAAAAGCGCAATCTTTCATTTGCCACAAAATTATCAAGGAGTAAAAAATGACATCCTTTAATCATATTTTTAGCGAAATGCCTTTAGTGCTTTTTACCATACTCGCACAAGCCTTTATCGGGCTTAGCTTTGTCTATGCTCCTGCTTTTTTAAATGGCTATAAAAATTTTACTCATTTAAAATCTTTTGGGCTTTTTTTAGGTATAGCTATGATCGTAGCTTTTATACCTTCTTTTTTTCACTTAAATGACATAACACATATTTTTAATGTTCTTAACCGACTTGGATTTTTTTATGCTAATAATCAATGGTATGTAGGTTGGATGAATAATGAAATTTTATTCTCTTCTCTTGTTTGTGTTTTTGGCTTTTTACTTTATTTTAAAAATAAAAAATGGATCTTTTTTCTAACATTGCTATGCGGAATTTTAGGAATTTTCTTTATGAGTGGCGCTTATGGTTCTATGCAAAAAAGTGTGCCGACTTGGAATTTTAAAATCACTTTGCTTTATTTTTTTGCTAGTGCGATTTTTTTGGGTTCTATTCTTTATTATTGTTTCTTTGAAGAAGGTGAACACGAAAGAAAAATGTCTTTTTTTGCAGGGCTTATTGGTATAGGATTATTAAGTACGGCTATTGTTTTACAAACCTTGCACGTAGGACAAACTTGGATTATGGGACTTGTCAATCCTTTTGAGCTTTTAGGGGGAACTTATATTTGGTTTATAGGATCATCTTTTGCATTTTTGGGATTAAGCATCACTTGTTGGTATTTAAATAACTATCTTTATGAAAAATTCCAAAGTAAATTTTTTACCTATTTTGCTCTATTGTGTGCTTTTATAGGAGTATTTATCACTAGAATGCTATTTTATGGTCTAATAAGCACACAAATTATGCTAGGACACTCTTAATGAAACATCTAGCAATAGATATTTTCATTACTTTTTTAAAAAATCCACCTAAACAAGATTTGCTAGAGAAAATTCAAGAAGAACAACTCTGGCAAAGGTGGTTTTTAAAAAATGAAAATCCTTTACAAAAAGAAGCTTTAAGGCTACTAAGTCATTCTAAAGAAGATGAAAAGGCAATAGGATATGATTTTACTTGTCTTTTTTTAAGCGATATTGATTTTGTCAAAGCTCCGCCTTATGCTTCTTTTTATCTTGATAAAGATAAAGAAATTTACTCAAGTAATTCTGAAAAAGTCAAAAATATCTTTTTAAAATACAATTTTTTAAATTTTTTAGAAAATGAACCTCAAGATAGCTTGATTAATGAACTTTTATTTATCAAAGAATTGCTAAAAAATGATGACAAAAAAACCTTGAAAGAATTTTTAGAAAAAGAGTTTTTCACTTGGTTTAATACTTGGAACGATGACTTGGAAAAAACAGCAAAAAGCGATTTTTATAGAGGTTTAGCTATGCTTATGGGAGATTTTTTTAATGATTTGAAAAATTAACATAGGTTATTTTTTTATCCTTTGATTTTATATATAATTGCCTTGCTATCAAAAATATATCGAAGGAAAAATATGACTCAAGAACAAATTCAAATCATTAAAGATTGTGTCCCTATTTTACAAAAAAATGGAGAGGATTTAACAAAAGAATTTTATAAAATTATGTTTAATGATTATCCTGAGGTCAAGCCTATGTTTAATATGGAAAAACAAATTTCAGGAGAGCAGCCAAAAGCTTTAGCGATGGCAATTTTAATCGCGGCTAAAAATATAGATGATTTAGAAAAAATGAGGTCTTTTGTTGATAAAGTCGCTATAACTCATGTAAATTTAGGAGTTAAAGAAGAACATTATCCTATAGTTGGTGCTTGTCTTTTAAAAGCCATAAAAAATCTTTTAAATCCAGATGAAACCACTCTTAAAGCTTGGGAAGTTGCTTATAATAAAATAGCTAAATTTTATATCGATATAGAACAAAATAATTCTATATAATAAAACATTATTTGCTTAAATTATAAATATTAAAAATTTAAGCAAATAGGCAAAACTGTATTTAAACAATATTGCTAAGTTAAAAGCCAAATGAAATTGAAAAATGTAATAAAAAGTCAAATTATGAAAAATAAATCGTCAAATTAATTTTTTTAAAGATTAGCAAATCAATTAAATTTTTATATACAAAACCTTAACTAGTTTTGCAATTTCAATTTTTAAATTCTACAAAAAAGTATTTTGTTATTTAAATTTAAAATTATCGTAAAATTTCACTCAAATTCAGCAATCAAACTTTTAGCTTTTTCTTTGACATTTTCGCCTTTTAACTCACTTATATTGCCTTCTTGTGCAAGTAAAATTCGATCAGCACTATCAAAATAAGCATCATCATGGGTAATAGCAAAAATAGTTTTACCTTGTTCTTTTAATAAAGGTAAAAGTTTTTTATAGAAAAATTTTCTAAATACCGGATCTTGATCTGCTGCCCATTCATCAAGAATTAAAACATCCCTTTGTTCTAGCAAAGCTATAAGCATAGCTAAACGCTTTTTTTGCCCTGTAGAAAGCTTGGTAAAAGTTAATTCATTATCCACAACACTTGTTTTATTTTCAAGCTCTAAAAAATTAAGCCAAAAAGCAATTTTTTCTTCGCTTGCAAAACCATTTTTACTTAAGGTTTTGCTAAAAAGATGAAAATCACTAAAAACTGCAGAAATAAGCGATCTGTATTTTTTTAAGCTTTTTTCATCATCAATTCGCATATTATCCACATAAATTTCGCCATCACTTGGTTTAAAAAGTCCTGCTAAAAGCATACAAAAAGTTGATTTTCCACTTCCATTTTTGCCGATTAAAAATATAAGTTCTCCTTTTTTTATATCAATACTTACAGGATTTAAGCTGAAATTCTCTTCATAAGAAAAAGAAACATTTTTAAAAGAAATTTGTTTCCAATCTTTAATATAATCTATCTTTTTAAAACCTTCTTTATATTCATCTAATTCTAATTTTTCGATTTTATCCAAAGCGATTTTTGCTAAAAGCAAGGTAGGAAAAGAAGAGATCATAGAAACCAAAGGAGTTCTTAAAAATAAAATAGAAAGAGCTATAGTGGTTGCCTCATTTACACTTGCTAGATTATATTTTAAAGCTAAAAAAAACTCCATACCCACTAAAGCTAAAAGCGTTACATTTGTCCAATTGTTTGATAAATTATTAAAAAGATTACCTAAAGTGCTATTTATCTTTTTTGCTTTTGCATTATTTTCAAATTCAAACTCATAATAAAGCTTAGCTCTATCTTGATTGATTAAAAGTTCTTTATGGCCATCAAGTATATTTTGATAATTGTTTTGCAAAGCATCATCATTTTCTCTAGCCTTACGAAAATAATAATAAACTTTCATCATTAAAAAATGATTTGTTATAAAAACAATTGCGATCCAAACCGCACAAAAAATAAAAATTTCAACAGAAAGATAGCACAAATAAACACTCGTGCAAAAAATCAAAATGCTTGATTGCAAAAAATCAGGCAAACGCAAAAGCCCAAAAGATATATTTCTAACATCAGATCCTAAAGATGCTAAAATTCTTGCTTTTCCTACCTTAGCCACTCGAAGCAAAGGAGTGTCTAAAATTTGCTTTACAATACGCTTTTGCATTTTAAAAATAAAATTTTGTCCAAAAATACTCAATCCAAGTTCTACTATAGTCGAACTTGCAAAAAAAACTAAAAGTAAAATTAGAAAATAAAAAATAGGTATATTTTGCACACTTTTAAGCAAATAATCATTGATAAAAATTAGAGTAAAAACCCCTACAATACTCGTTATAAAAGAAAAAAACAAAAAGGATAAAAATTTTAACTTATTATTTTTAAGCATTTCAACAATAAAAGACATTTTTTTAACTCCAAATAATTTTTATTATAACATTTTTAAAATGATAAAAAATAAAGTAATGATTAAAGATAAAGCATTTTTAAATTCAAATTAGATACCATTTCAAAAAAAATATCAAGATGGATCTAATGAAAAAAATAATTTTTATGGGAACCCCAGCTTATGCAACTTGCATTTTAAAAGCTCTTTTAGAAAATGAGAATTTTAACATCGTGGCACTTTTTACCCAACCCGATAAAGCAGTAGGTAGAAAACAAATTTTAACTCCAAGCCATACAAAAGCTTTTTTAAGCAGTCATTCTTCTTGCATTCCAATTTTTACGCCTAAATCATTAAAAGATGAGGCAACCATTAAGCAAATTAGCGACTTAAAACCCGATTTTATCGTAGTGGCTGCTTATGGAAAAATTTTACCTAAAGCCATTTTAGATATAGCTCCTTGTGTAAATTTACATGCTTCTTTATTGCCAAAATATCGCGGTGCTAGCCCTATTCAAAGCGCGATTTTAAATGGCGATGAAAAAAGTGGGGTTTGCACTATGCTTATGGAAGAAGGGCTTGATACAGGTGCTATACTTGAAAGTTTAGAATGTGATATTAAAGATAAAAATTCAAGCGAAGTTTTTGAAATATTGGCTAATCTAGCTGCAAAGCTTATCATTTCCACTCTTTTAAATTTTGAAAATTTAGCCCCTAAAAAACAAGATGAAAATTTAGCAACTCAATGTACAAAAATAAAAAAAGAAGATGGGATGATTACATTCAACAACGCAAGAGAAATTTATCAAAAATATCTCGCTTTTACCCCTTGGCCAAATATTTTTTTAGCTAATGGTTTGAAATTTTTAGAATTAGAACTTGTAGATGAAAATAAAATATTTAAACAGGAAGGAGAAATTCTAGAATTAGACAAAGAAAGTTTTTTACTATCTTGTAAGCAAGGTATTTTGCGTATAAAAAAATTGCAAGAAAGTGGAAAAAAAGTCCTTGATGGGCGTACTTATTTAAATGGAAAGAGGTTAAAAGTTGGAGATTATTTGCATTGAAAGTATAAATTCAACCCATCTTTTTTTATGTGAGCAAATTCGCAGTGGAAAAATAACAAAAAATACCGCTTTATATGCCCTAGAACAAACTCAAGGAATAGGAAGTAGAGAAAATTCATGGCAAAGCTCGAAAGGAAATTTGCATCTTTCTTTTTGCTTAAAAGAAGAAAATTTACCTAAAGATTTACCTTTAGCTTCTGTTAGTATTTATTTTGCCTATTTGATCAAAGAAATTTTAGCAGATAAGGGTTCTAAAATATGGCTTAAATGGCCAAATGATTTGTATTTAGATGATAAAAAAGCGGGTGGAGTTATGAGTACAAAAATTTCTGATTTTATCATCGGAGGAGTGGGATTAAATATCACTTTTGCTCCAGAAAATAGAGCTTTATGCGATATTAAAATTTCCATTGAAAATTTAGTTAAAGAGTTTATAAAAAAGCTAGAAAAAAAAATTTTATGGAAGAATATTTTTAGCAAGTATATGTTAGAATTTGAAAAATCAAGACATTTTAGCATCCATTATGAAGGCAAAATTTTTTCACTTAAAGATGCTTGTTTGTATCAAGATGGATCAATTTTATTAGACAATAAAAGGGTATATAGTTTAAGATGAGCGAGATTATCACAATAGCAAATCAAAAAGGTGGCGTAGGCAAAACAACAACAGCTGTAAATTTAGCAGCTTCTTTAGCGGTAGCAGAAAAAAAAGTGCTTTTGATTGATGTCGATCCTCAAGCCAATGCTACAACAGGACTTGGCTTTAACCGCAATAATTATGAATATAATATTTATCATGTTTTTATAGGTAGGAAAAAACTTTCTGATATTATTTTAAAAACAGAATTACCACAACTTCATTTAGCCCCATCAAATATTGGACTTGTAGGTATAGAGCAAGAACTTGCTAAGGGCGAAAATAATGAAAAGAAAACCGTATTAAAAAATCAAATTCAAGAAGTTTTGGATGAATATGATTTTATCATTATAGATTCTCCTCCAGCACTTGGAAGTATCACTATAAATGCTTTTGCAGCAAGTGATAGTGTTATTATTCCTATACAATGTGAATTTTACGCACTTGAAGGTGTTGCCATGGTTTTAAACACCATTAAAATCATCAAAAAAACACTCAATCCAAAACTTAAAGTAAGAGGTTTCTTGCCAACCATGTATAGCTCTCAAAACAATCTTTCTAAAGATGTAGTAGAGGATTTAAAGCAAAATTTCAAAAAACAGCTTTTTACAATCAATGGCAATGAAGATGATTTTATTGTTATTCCACGCAATGTTAAATTGGCAGAAAGCCCTAGTTTTGGCAAACCTATCATACTTTATGATATAAAATCGCCTGGATCTTTAGCTTATCAAAATTTAGCTTATTCAATTTTAGGATAAAAAATGGGATTAAATAAAGACAGAGGCTTAAAAAGCCTTATGGGAAATGTAGAAGAGGTATATACTAGAGAACTTGGACTTGATAAAAATCAGGTCAAGCTTATCGAAATTGAAAAAATTATCCCAAATCCCTTCCAACCAAGAAAAGTTTTTGATGAAACAGCTTTAAATGAACTTGCAAATTCCATCAAAGAATACGGATTAATACAACCTATTATTGTATTACAAAAAGAGGATAAATTTATTTTAGTCGCAGGAGAAAGAAGACTAAGGGCTACTCAAATTTTAGGCGAAGAAAATATATTAGCTTTTGTATCCGATAGAGATGAAATCAAACTTAGAGAACTTGCTCTTATAGAAAATATACAAAGAGAGAATTTAAATCCTATAGAACTTGCTCATTCTTATAGAGATTTAATCGAAGTGCATAATATCACTCAAGAAAATTTAGCCGAACTCATTCATAAAAGCAGAACGCAAATCACCAACACTCTAAGACTTTTAAATTTAGACAGCCGAACTCAAAAACTTATCATTGAAGGTAAAATCTCTCAAGGCCATGCTAAAGTTTTAGTTGGCTTAAATGAAAAAGATGAAAAAATGCTCGTTGATAGCATCATAGGTCAAAAACTCAATGTAAGAGAAACAGAAAAAATTGTTCAAAAGTTAAAAAATAAAGAAAAAATCGAAGAAAAAGAAGATGTGGAATTTGAAAATTCCATGCAAAATTTAAAGCAAACTCTAGGTAAATTTGGCTTCTCTTGCACTCATAAGAAAAATAATTTTATTATTCATTTAGAAAATATCGCTGAAATTAATAAATTGATTAAAATTTTTAATTAATTTAACGCAATTCTTATGTTTTATATGTTAGAATAAAAAGTTTTTTTAGGAATTATAGCAAAAAAGGGAAATTTTTATGTTTGAAGATATGCATCCATCTATAATGTTTGCTACTATGGCTATCTTTTTGGCTATGATAGTCATTTTAAATACTATGCTATATAAACCTCTTTTAAAATCTATAGATGAAAGAAATGATTCTATTAAAAATGATGAAAATAAAGCAAAACAATATTCTCAAGATATATCAAGTGCAAATGATGAAGTTGAAGCAATTTATGCTAATGCTAGAGAAGAAGTTTTTAAGATCAAGCAGCAAGCTATCAATGCTGCTAAAGAAGAGGCGGAGCAAGTTGTTAAGGCCAAAAAAGAAGAATTAGAGCGAAGGATGAGTAATTTTTATTTGGAACTCGAAAATCAAAAAAAAGAATTTAAAGCAAATTTGGATCAATATTTGCCAGATTTAAAGCAAACTTTGCAAAACAATATTAAAAAAATAGGAATAAAAGAATGAAAATTTTTTACAGTCTCATTTTATTAAGCCCTATATATGCAATGGCTGCAACTGAGTATGATATTGTTCCTAGAACTATTAATTTTTTAATTTTTATAGCCATTTTATATTATTTTTCAGCAAATTTTTTTAAGAATTTTTATAAAAATCGTATTATAAAAATTTCTTCTAAAATTGATGAAATTCAAAAAAATCTCTTAGAAAGTAAAGCGAAAAAAATCGATATAATGAAAAAAATCGAAGAGGCAAAGGCTAATTCTGTAGCAGCTATATCTATGGCTAAAAAAGAAGCAGATGCTCATGCTCAAAAAATCAAAGAAGAAGCTCAAAGTGAAATTGCTTTACTTGAGCAAAATTTTGAAGAACAAAAAAAATACGAATTAAGAAAAATGAAAAAAGAGGTTGTTTCATCTGTCTTGCAAGAAATTTTTGAAGATCCAAATATAAGCTTAAAACAAAATGAAATTATAGATATTATATCAAAGAAAGTGTCTTAACATGGATAATTTAATTGCAAAAAAATACGCAAAAGCTATCATTGAAAGAACAGATATGGAAGATTTTTACCATCGTTTATCTGTTTTAAATTCTGCTTTTTGTATGCCTAAATTTAAGGATATTGTCAATTCTAGCCAAATTCAAAAAGATAGAAAATTGGATTTATTGAATTCTTTTTTTGAAAAAGCAAATCCGAATTTCATCAATTTTTTAAAAATATTATTAAGAAATTCAAGACTTGATTATATTCCGCAAATTTTCAAGGAACTCCAAAGACAAAAGGCTCTTAAAGAAAATATATGCCAAGGCGTTGTATATTCAAAAGAAGCCTTGAGTGATGATAAAATAAAAGAACTTGAAAATAAGCTTAATTTGAAACTAAATACAAAAATCAAACTAAAAAATGAAATAGGTCAAAACGATGGTGTTAAAATTTACTTAGAAGAATTAGGCTGTGAAATTGCTTTTTCAATGAAAGCTTTTCAAAATAAAATAAGTGAATATATACTTAAAATTATTTAAGGAGAATATGTATGAATTTTAAAGCTGATGAAATCAGTTCTATTATAAAAGAAAAAATCGAAAATTTTGATTTAGATCTTGAAATTGAAGAAACAGGAAAAATCATTTCCATAGCTGATGGAGTTGCTAAAGCTTATGGATTGAAAAATATTATGGCCGGAGAAATGGTCGAATTTGAAAACGGCGATAAAGGTATGGCTCTTAATCTTGAAGAAAGTAGCGTAGGTATTATCATACTTGGAAAAGGTGAAGGTTTAAAAGAAGGCTCTTCAGTAAAACGCTTAAAAAAACTTCTTAAAGTTCCAGTAGGTAATGCTTTAATTGGAAGAGTCGTCAATGCCCTAGGAGAACCAATTGACGCTAAAGGTCCTATTGATAGCAATGAATTTCGTTGCGTAGAAGAAAAAGCTAAAGGTATTATGGCAAGAAAAAGCGTTCATGAACCTTTACAAACCGGAATTAAAGCGATAGACGCTCTTGTTCCAATTGGTCGCGGTCAAAGAGAGCTTATTATCGGTGATAGACAAACAGGAAAAACTACTGTAGCTATTGATACTATTATAGCTCAAAAAGGACAAGATGTTATTTGTATTTATGTTGCCATTGGACAAAAACAAAGTACAGTTGCTCAAGTTGTAAAAAAACTTGAGGAGCATGGGGCAATGGATTATACTATAGTAGTTAATGCTGGTGCAAGTGATCCAGCATCTCTTCAATATATCGCACCTTATACTGGTGTTACCATGGGAGAATTTTTTAGAGACAATGCTAAACACGCTTTAATTGTTTATGATGATCTAAGCAAACATGCTGTAGCTTATCGTGAAATGTCTTTGATTTTACGTCGTCCTCCTGGTCGTGAAGCTTATCCTGGTGATGTATTTTATCTTCACTCAAGACTTCTAGAAAGAGCAAGTAAATTAAGTGATGAGTTGGGCGCAGGCTCTCTTACTGCTTTACCGATTATAGAAACACAAGCGGGAGACGTTTCAGCTTATATTCCAACCAACGTTATTTCCATTACCGATGGACAAATTTTCTTAGAAACAGATTTATTTAACTCTGGCATTCGTCCTGCAATCAATGTTGGTTTATCAGTTTCTAGGGTTGGCGGTGCTGCACAAATTAAAGCAACTAAACAAGTATCGGGAACTCTAAGATTAGATCTTGCACAATATAGAGAACTCCAAGCTTTTGCCCAATTTGCTAGCGATCTTGATGAAGCAAGTAGAAAACAACTTGAACGCGGTCAAAGAATGGTAGAGCTTTTAAAACAACCTCCTTATGCACCAATTAGCATAGAAAAACAAATCGTTTCAATTTTTGCTGGCGCTAAAGGACATTTAGACAACATACCTGTTTCAAAAATTCAAGAATTTGAAAGTGGAATTTATTCATTTATTGAAACAAAATATCCAGATATTTTTGAACAAATTCGTTCCAAAAAAGCTCTAGATGCAGAATTAGAAGAAAAATTAACTAAAGCCATTAATGAGTTTAAATCAAATCAGCTATAAGGTCTTTTATGTCTAATTTAAAAGAAATTAAAAGAAAAATAAAAAGCGTTTATAACACACAAAAAACGACTAATGCTATGAAGCTTGTTTCTACAGCTAAACTAAAAAAAGCTGAAGAAGCAGCTAGAAAATCAAAAATATACGCTGAAAAAATTGATGAAATGCTAAGTGAAATTTCATTTCAAATCAATAAAATCATTTACAATGAAGATGATTCAAGATTTGCTTTATTTCATAAAAGAAATAAAATTCAAAATGTTGATTTAATTTTTATTACAGCGGATAAAGGATTATGTGGCGGATTTAATATCAAAACTTTAAAAGCTGTCAATGAATTATTAAAAGACTATAAAGCAAAAAATATTAATGTGCGTCTAAAAGCCATAGGTAAAACAGGTATTGAATATTTTAGTTTCCAAAGAATAGAATTATTTGAAAAACATATTAGATTAAGCTCTACGCCAAATTATGAAAAAGCTTGTTCGATTATCCATTCTTCTGTTAATGATTATGTTGATGGAATTACAGATGAAGTTATCTTAATCCATAATGGATATAAAAATATGATCACTCAAGAGTTAAAAGTTTCTCATCTTATTCCAGTTGAACCTGAAAAAATTGAAACAGAACCAAGTTCTCTTTTAGAACTTGAACCGGATAATGTTGGTTTGCTAGAAGATTTAATGAAAACTTATTTAGAATATAATATATATTATGCATTAATTGATTCTTTAGCAGCTGAACATAGTGCTAGAATGCAAGCGATGGATAATGCAACCAATAATGCCAAAGCTAGAGTAAAACAGCTTAATCTTGCTTACAACAAGGCAAGACAAGAATCCATTACCACTGAACTTATAGAAATTATCAGTGGTGTTGAATCAATGAAATAGTAAATTTTTAAGGAGAGTATTAATAATGCAAGGATTTATTTCACAGATATTAGGTCCGGTTGTTGATGTAGATTTTAATAACTATTTACCTCAAATCAATGAAGCCATTGTCGTTAATTTTGAAAGCGAAGGAAAAAAACATAAACTTGTTTTAGAAGTAGCTGCACATTTAGGAGATAACAGAGTTAGAACCATCGCTATGGATATGACAGATGGTTTAGTTAGAGGAATGGAAGCTCAAGCTTTAGGAACTCCTATTAGCGTACCTGTTGGTGAAAAAGTTTTAGGAAGAATTTTCAATGTTACAGGTGATTTGATAGACGAAGGTGAAGAAGTTGCTTTTGATAAAAAATGGGCAATTCACAGAGATCCACCAGCTTTTGAAGATCAAAGCACTAAAAGTGAAATTTTTGAAACGGGTATTAAAGTTGTTGATTTATTAGCTCCTTATGCAAAAGGTGGTAAAGTAGGACTTTTTGGCGGTGCTGGTGTTGGTAAAACAGTTATTATTATGGAACTTATCCACAATGTTGCCTTTAAACATAGCGGATATTCAGTTTTTGCTGGTGTTGGTGAAAGAACTCGTGAAGGAAACGATCTTTATAATGAAATGAAAGAAAGTAACGTTTTAGATAAAGTTGCCTTGTGTTACGGACAAATGAATGAACCACCAGGGGCAAGAAATCGTATCGCTTTAACAGGTCTTACAATGGCAGAATATTTTAGAGATGAAATGGGACTTGATGTATTAATGTTTATTGATAATATCTTTAGATTTTCTCAATCAGGTTCTGAAATGTCAGCTCTTTTAGGAAGAATTCCTTCAGCTGTTGGTTATCAACCAACCTTAGCAAGTGAAATGGGTAAATTTCAAGAAAGAATCACCTCAACCAAAAAAGGCTCTATTACTTCAGTACAGGCTGTATATGTTCCAGCTGATGACCTAACCGATCCAGCTCCTGCTACTGTGTTTGCTCACTTAGATGCAACAACTGTTTTAAATAGAGCTATTGCTGAAAAAGGGATTTATCCAGCGGTTGATCCATTGGATTCTACTTCAAGAATGCTTGATCCAAATATTATTGGAGAAAAACACTATAAAGTAGCACGTGGAGTACAATCTGTTCTTCAAAAATATAAAGATTTACAAGACATTATTGCTATTTTAGGTATGGATGAACTTAGCGAAGAAGATAAACTTATCGTTGAAAGAGCAAGAAAAATAGAAAAATTCTTATCTCAACCTTTCTTCGTTGCTGAAGTCTTTACTGGCAGCCCAGGAAAATACATTTCTCTTGAAGAAACCATAGCAGGTTTTGAAGGAATTTTAGAAGGTAAATATGATCATTTACCAGAAAATGCTTTCTATATGGTTGGTAATATTGAAGAAGCAATTGCAAAGGCTGATAAAATCAAAGGTTAATAATGGATAATTTATTTAAAATTGAAATTATCACACCTATGGGTGTAATTTACGAAGGTGATATAAAATCAGTCACTTTGCCAGGAAGTGAAGGAGAATTTGGCGTATTAAAAAATCATGCAGCCTTAGTTTCTTCATTAAGATCAGGCATTATTGATATAGAAAAAGAAGATTTAAGTCATGAATTAATTGCAATTGATGCAGGGCATGTTAAAGTAGATGAAGATAAAACCAGTGTTTTGGCAAAAGGAGCGGTTTGGATTTCAGGATCTAGTGAAAGTGAAATAGAAAAAAACCTTTCTAAAGCTAAAGACTTGATCAAATCAATGAGTTCAGATAGCGTTGCTTTAGCTGCCACTTTTTCTAAAATAGACAATCTAAAAGGTTAATAAATGAATTTTGAAGCAATATTTAATTTTTTTGGTAATTCGAGTATTATTACCTATGTAGTTCTTATTTGGCTTTCTTTGTATTTCATTCTTTCATTTTCTATTTTTTTTTCAAGAATCAGCTATATAGCAACTTGGAAAAATAAAGAAAAAGAAAGTTTAGAAACTTTGCTTTTAGGAGAAAAAGATTTAAGTCGCACAGATTCTATTTTAAGAAAATGCACCGACACAAGTCTTAATCACTTAGAAATTTATAAAAATTTAGCCACTCGTCGCGCTTCAGGTGGCTTGACTTGGCTTAGTATTGTTGCTTCAACTTCTCCTTTTATAGGTCTTTTTGGGACGGTTATTTCTATATTAGAAACCTTTGGAGGTCTTGGAAATCAAAATTCTTTAAGCATTATTGCACCACAAATTAGCGAGGCTTTGGTTGCAACAGGTTGTGGAATTTTAGTTGCTATTCCTGCTTATACTTTTCATCTTATTATTAAAGCTAGAGCTTTTGAACTTTTAAGCATTATTGATAGTGAAATTAAAGTTTTATCCAATAATCACTAAGGCTTTACAATGCTATTTGAAGAACACAAACCAGAACTTAATATTACGCCTCTAGTGGATATTATGCTTGTTTTACTTGCCATATTGATGGTTACAGCTCCAAGCATCACCTATGAAGAAAAGATAAATCTTCCACAGGGAAGTCAAAAATCCACAAGTGCTCCGACTGTAAAAAGCTTAATTGTAAGCATCAATTCTAAAAAAGAAATTTTCTTAAATCAAGAAAAATATAATTTTGTAAGTTTTGCTGATAATTTAGCACAAAAAAAATCACAATTTAATACCGATGAACCTGTTTTTATCAGAGCTGATAAAAATTTAAAATATGATGATGTTATTTATGTCTTAAGAAGTATTAAAAACCTAGGTTTTACTAAAGTTGCATTACAAACAGAATAAAAATATGAAAAAATACGGCTTAAGTAATTTAAATTCTTTCTTATTGGCTTTAGCGGTTTATTTAATTGTTATTGCTTTTGTTTTTTTTAGACTTGTAACTCAAGTTGCCCCTGCCATACAATACACAGATTTAAAAGATAGTTTTATCGATATTGAACTTTCAGAGCCTTCTAAACAAACAACCGTTAATCCAAATACTCCAAAAAATTTACAAAAACCAAATGATCAAGTTGATATCAATAAACTTTTTGCACAAACAACAAACCAAAGTGTTAAAACCGAAGATATAGATCAACAAGCAAATAATTTTAATGAACTTTTTGGCAATATAGAAGAAATACAAGATGCAAAAACAACAAAAATACAAGCAAACGCTCAATCAGCAAGTTCAACAACTCCTAAACCTCAAGCTTCAGAACTTATCAAAAAACTTAATGATAGCTTGATAGAAGAAGAAAATCTCACTCAAGGTGAAAGTACTAAAACTCAAAAAATGGGTGTTTATGATGAATTTTTAGGCAAAGTTGTGCGTGTTATTACCCAAAGATGGAAACAATACTATCCTAATAATAAAGAAATCAGTGTAAAGGTAAAAATCTTTATTGATGAAAATGGGAAATTTGGTTATACTTCAGTGGAAAAAAGTGGTGATTCTTTATACGATGCTAAAGTGGCGGAATTTTTAGAAAGTCAAAAAGGGAAATTTATAACTTATCCTCCACAAAATAAAAGCATAAGTATAATTATGAATTTAAAAGACGAAATAAAAAATCAACAATAATTTAGGAGAAAAAATGAAAAAATTTTTTACCATTTTCTTGCTCTTTTTGGGTGTCCTTTGGGCTGAAGATCCAACGATTACAGTTGTTAATTCAGGTGTAGTTTTACCAAAAATTATCGTTAAAGATAATTCTAATATAAGCGATATCGCTTTAAAACGTAGTTTTTATAATATAATCGTCAATGATTTAAAAGTGAGTTCAAATTTTGATGTTGTAAGTGATGCTGCTGAAAAAAGTAATTATGTTTTTGAATATACTCTAAGTCAAAATGGAAATAGCTTAAATTTAAATGTTAAAATTAAAGCCGGAGGAATTGAAAAATCAAATCAAACTTATACTTTAAATAGTATTGAACAATATCCTTTTCTAGCACATAAGAGTATCAAAGCTTCTGTTAATGCTTTAGGCTTACCTCCAGTTGAATGGATGGATCATAAAATTTTAATAGCTAGAAATTCAAGTTCTAAAAGAAGTCAAATTATCATGGCTGATTATACTTTAACGTACCAAAAAGTTCTTATTGATGGTGGTTTAAATTTATTTCCAAAATGGGGCAATAAAGAACAAACTATATTTTATTACACAGCTTATGATAACAATATGCCTACACTTTATCGCTACAATTTAAATTCCAATAAAGCCTATAAAATTCTATCCAGTGGTGGTATGGTTGTGGCTAGCGATGTAAGTTCAGATGGAAATAAACTACTTATTACCATGGCTCCAAAAGATCAACCTGATATTTATCTATATGATCTAAACAGTAAAAAATTAACCCAACTTACAAATTATTCTGGTATCGATGTTAATGGTAATTTTATAGGAAGTAATGATGATAAGATGGTTTTTGTTAGCGATCGTTTAGGCTATCCAAATATATTCTTACAAAATTTAGATAGTTCTAGTGGTGCTGAACAAGCTGTTTTTCATGGAAAAAATAACTCAGCGGTTTCTACTTATAAGGATTTCTTAGTGTATTCTAGTAGGGAGGCTAATCAATATGGAGTTTTTAATATTTATTTAACATCAATTAATGGCAATGATGTAAGACAGCTTACAGCTAATGGAAAAAATTTATTCCCTAGATTTTCTAGTGATGGAGGCAGTATAGTTTTTATTAAATACCTCGGCGCACAAAGTGCTTTAGGTGTTATAAGAGTCAATGCAAACAAAACTTTTTATTTTCCTTTAAAGCTTGGAAAAATTCAATCTATTGATTGGTGAAGTTAGCATTATGAGTTGCAATTAATAAAAAATTTAGATATAATACGCTCAAATCTATTCATATTGGAAAGGTCGGAAATGAAAAAAATTCTTTTTAGTTCGATTGCCGCATTTGCAGTGATCATTAGTGGATGTAGCACAAAAAGCACTAGCGTAAGTAGCGATACTAGTGTAGATTCTAACAGAGGTTCAAACGGAAGAGATAATTGGGATATTGATTCAAGAATTTCTCAACTTAATGATACTTTAAATAAAGTATATTTTGATTTTGATAAATTTAATATTCGCCCAGATATGCAAAATGTTATCAATAACAACGCAAATATCTTTAATACCGAAGTAAGTGGAGTTAATATCACAGTTGAAGGTAATTGCGATGAATGGGGAACTGATGAATATAATCAAGCTTTAGGTTTAAAAAGAGCAAAAGCTGTTAAAGAAGCTTTAGTGGCTCAAGGAGTAAATTCAGATAGAATTTCTATTAAAAGCTATGGTGAAACAAATCCAGTTTGTACAGAAAAAACAAAAGCTTGCGACGCACAAAACAGACGTGCTGAATTTAAACTATCAAAATAATCTATGAAAAAAATACTTTCAGTAGCTCTTCTTATGGGAGCTACTTTACTTCATGCTGAAAACTCGGCTTTTGGTGCAGGAGATATAACTAGCAATAGTGCCTATGGTCTAAGCTCAAGCGAAAGATTACTCAAAGAAAAGCTTGATTCTTTAAGCAATAGCAATTCTCAAACAAACGCAAGAATTGACGAAATGCAAGAAAGAATTGAAGGTTTGCAAAGCACTTTGGAAGGTATTAATTCTCAATATGCTAAATCTAATTCTAGATTAACCCAATTGGAAGCAAATAATGATAGTCTAGAAAATAACTTAACCATAGAAATTCAAAATTTAAAAAAATATGTTGAAGAAAGTAGAAAAATTCAAGAAGCTAATAATAAGCAATTTAAAAAAATCTTAACAGAACTTAGTTCTTTAGTTGATTCTATTAATGCAAATTATGTATCAAAAGAAGAACTTAAAGATATAAATTTAAGCATAAATAACATTTCATCAAACACTTCACATAAAAACACTGATAATACTTTAAATGAAAAAAAAGATGATAATATCACAACTAATATACAAATTCAGGATGCAAATAAAACTATAGATGATTCATGGAAAAAGAAGAAAAATAATGAAATTTTAGATTTAGCGATACAAGATCTCCATAAAGATTTATATGAAGAATGCAAAACCAAATTAAACTATCTTATAGCACAAAAATATAAACCGGCAAGAGCAAATTTTTGGCTAGGAGAGGTAGAATATAAACAAAAAAATTATAACAATGCCATTGCTTTTTACAAAAAAAGTTCTGCTATCAGCTCTAAGGGGGATTATTTTCCAAAGCTTTTATACCACACTGCAATTTCACTAGATAAAGTAGGTAATACAAAAACAGCCAATGGATTTTACAAGGCTCTAAAGAAAAATTATCCAAATACACCTGAAGCAAAAGCTTCGCCAAATAGAAAATAAAAAAGGAAAAAAATGTCAATAGAAAAAAATAATGTTGTTTCAATGTTTTATGAACTCAAAGATGCCAATACTCAAGAAGTTTTAGAATCAAATTTATACGCTCAACCTATTTCTTTTATAGTCGGAAAAGGACAGATTTTAGAAAGCTTAGAAGAAGAAATTATGAAGCTTGATTGTCCAAGCAATAGTGATGTTTTAATTAAAAAAGAAAAGGGTTTGGGTGAATACGATGCTAACGCTATTCAAACATTACCTAAAGAGCAATTTGCCGGAATTGATTTGAAAATAGGTATGGAACTTTTTGGTGAAGGTGAAAATGGTGAAACCGTTCGCGTAAGTGTTAAAGAAATTAATGAAAACGATGTTGTTGTTGATTATAATCATCCTTATGCTGGAAGAGATTTACTCTTTTCACTTAACATTGTAGATGTTAGACCAGCTAGCGAAGATGAAATTTTAACAGGCATTATTGCAGGAAGTCATAGTTGTGGATGTGGCGGTGGACACCATGATCACGATCATCATCACGGAGGTGGTGGCTGCTGCGG
>NZ_JACHTP010000014.1:0-43272 GCF_020135855.1 Campylobacter sp. B0100352/1 | reverse complement strand
ATCTTTTGTTTGATCATTTTCGTTGGTTTGTTGTGTTAAGTTAGAATTATTTTGTTGTGCTATTTGTGCCTTATATTTTTCTCCCATAGCGTCACTCTTAGCTTTCATTTCTAGCCATTGTTTTTTAAATTCTTCTACACTACTTATATTTTCAGTTAAAGAAAGCATCTTCATCATACTTGAACCTATATTATCATCTAAGGCATAAGTAATATTATTATCTTTCATAAATTGATATAACTCTTGTATTTTATCTGCTCCAAAATTGTCATCAAGACCTGCTAACTTGCCTGCAATTGTTGTTTCACCGCGTAAAAATTGAGAACTATCATTTGAAGCAAAAAATGCCATTAAAACTCCGCCTTTAGATATTGAACCATCTATGTTTGTATAAATATTTTTTCCTATATCTACACCTGTGCTTAATTTAAAAATATCTGATTTTTTATTGATGTAACTATCACCAAAACTATCCCAATCAGGAAAGCTTATAGTATTTTTTAAAGAATTTTCATATAAGTTTTTATCTGTCATATCTACAAAACCTGTGGGATTTGAGCTAGCAGTTTTATAATATTCATCTTTAGTATAGATTTTTGTTACTTGCAAGGTTTTACTATCCCATTGAAACCATTGTGGAATTTTATTTATATCTTCAGTTGTAAAATTTCCTTTTGGCTCATCAATAAGTTGTGAAAAAACTTTATAAGCTCTTCCTATACTTTTGGCTATATCTAAACTTGTAAAAGCTTTCACTGTATTTATTTGATCTTTTACAAAATTCTCCATACCCTTAGCATAAATCTTATAATCTTTAGGTATTCCTGCAGCTTCATTGAAATCACTGGTAAAAAAACCATCTTCATCTACACCATAACCTAGTATTTTATTAATAGCCTTAGATTTATCACTTACTAAATTTGAATTTGTTTCTTGGGTTTGTTTTAATGAGGTATTGTTTGAAATATTGTTATTTAAATTTGTATTGTTGTTTATTTCTTTATTATTATCTACTGAATCATTTGTTTTAGAATTCTTTTTAGAATTTAAAGTATTTGTATAGTAATTATAATTTGAGTAAGAATTTATATTATTTATCATTTTACTGCCTTTTTGGTTATAGTGGTAGATAATATTTTTATCATTTCTATATCGGTTAGAAATGATGAGAAGTTTATGTTATAGAAATAATGATATATTTTTATAAATTTGTTTTTTTAATAATTTTAAATTTTAAAATTATTTTTTAAATTCTTTTATCTATACCTTTTTCATTAAGTTTTTCCATAAGTTCTAAAATATCTACTCCATTTTCTTTTTGAACTTTTAAAAATTGTTCCCAAAAACTATTTTTTATTTCATCTTTATAAGTTTCTTTGTTTTTACTTTCTGCTTGGATGGGTTTAAAAGTTTTTATTTCTTGTTCTTGTGCAGTTTGCATTTCTTGCTGAATATCTTTTCTGCTTTGCTCGGCAATTTCACCAAATCTAGCTTCGTGTTTGGCTTGAAGATCTAACCATTTTTGTTTAAATTCTTCTACACTCATACTTGTGTGATAAATTTTTACATATTCTTTTTGTAAGTCTTCATCTATCCAATGCACCGAAGCTTTATTTTTTGCTTTAAAATCTTCAATTTCTTTAAAATCTTCTTGGCTTAATTCACCCTTTAAAATCTGATCTTGTATAGAGCCTTTAGCGATAGGAATTTCTTTTGTAAGTTCATCATAATAATCTTTGTAAGATTTTAGAAGTTCATCTAAATTTGCAACATTTGACTTTTTTTTATCATTTGGAGTTTGAGCGGTATTTTTATCGCTCAGACTCCAGTCATTCGTTATACTTATTCCAAAAATACCCAAACTTGAATTAATGGTATTCATATTTTACCTCCTAGAATACCAACCGCCAAGAGTGCTTTTATATTTATTTGCCATTTTCTTGATTGTCATAATTATTATTTAGTATTTAATATCGACAAAATACAAATTTTTATTAATATCAATAAAATATAAAAATTAAATTTTATTGATACATTCTTTAAAGGTTTTTCCGCGTTCTATATAAGAACTAAATTGATCTAAACTAGCACAAGCTGGGCTTAAAAGAGCGACTTCATTTTTTTGAAGAACTTTTGAAATTTCTTCTACGGCTTTGCTTAATATTTCGCATTTGATTATTTTTATATTAGCATTTTTAGCATAATCAAGCATTTTTTTTGTGCTTATACCTATGGCATAAAGCGTAATGTCAAATTTTTTTATAAATTCAAATAAAGTGCTTAAATCCACACCCTTATCATCTCCGCCGATGATTAAATGGATTTTTTTATCCTTGTACCGATTTAGCGCCGCCATAACAGCACTTTCATTGGTCGCTTTTGTATCATTTACCCAAAGTCTTCCTTGGGTATCAAATAATTCTTCAAGTTTATTTTCTTCAAGGATAAATTGATTTAAAAGATCATAACTTAAGGTATCTAGTAAAATTTTTTCTATAGCTAAAGACATAACAGCATCAAGCAAAAAAGGACTTTTAAAAGAAATTTTATCTATATCAATACCAAATTTACTTGCTAAATCTTTTTCATCTTCATAAGAAACAATATAGGTTTTAGTAGGGGTGTTCTCATAAATTTTTGGCAAAATTGCTATATCGCATTCATTCATTCTCTCTAAAACGCTGAGTTTATCTTTGACATAGTTTTCAAAATTTCCATGCCACGAAAGATGATCTGCGCTTATAGGTAAAAGAGCGTAAATTTCAGGTTTGGCAATATGAGTATAATGAAGAGTAAAAGACGAGGTTTCAAGCACCCAAAGTTTAGCATGAGTATCAAGTTTGGCTAAAGGAGTTCCAATATTTCCTCCCATTATCGCGCCTACGTGTGATAATAAATGCGTTGTCATTTGCGTGGTTGTCGTTTTTCCATTTGTGCCACTAATCCAAACAGATCTTGGCATAGCATCATAAAAAAAGTCATATTCGCTTTGTAGATTTTTTGCTTTTTTTATTAATGCATGGTTTGGTGGAAAACCTGGGCTTGGAATTTCAAGATCGCTTAAATTTTCATCAAATTCTTTAGGATTTAAAAGATAATTACCTAATTCATCTTGAGTTGTATTTTTAAAATTATCATCATAAATATTAAAAACGCCAAATTTATCAGCAAGATTTTTTGCTATAGCCTGTGTTGTTTTTCCATATCCAAAAAGAGAAATTTTCATCAGCGTAACTTTATGGATGCAAGTGCGAGTAAATTTGTAAGAAAAGCGATCATCCAAAAGCGCACTATGATTTTATTTTCTACCCATCCTACTTTTTCAAAATGATGATGAATAGGTGCCATTTTAAAAACTCTTTTGTTAAAAATTTTAAAGCTTCCCACTTGTAAAATAACTGAAATGGTTTCAAGAACAAAAACAAAACCTATAAGCAAGAGTAAAACTTCATTTTTGCTGATGATAGCTAAAAAGCCTATAAATCCTCCGATAGCCAAACTTCCACTATCTCCCATAAAAACTTGAGCTGGATAGCAGTTATACCATAAAAATCCCATTAAAGCTCCAATCAGCGCAGCACAGATAATGCTAACTTCGCCCAAACCTTGAATTTTTGGTAAAAGTAAGTATTCGCTATAGTTAAAATTTCCACTCAAATATAAAAGAATACCTAAAGTTGATAAGGAAAAAATACTAGGTACGGTTGCTAATCCATCAAGTCCATCGGTTAAATTTACAGCATTTGAACTTGAAATTAGAACTAAAACCCAAAAGAAAAGTGCAAAAATTTCCATGTTAAAAAGAGGATATTTGTAAAATGGAATATAAAATTCAGTGTTAAATTGAGAACTAAAATATAAAGGTAGGACGCAAATTAAACCCGCACCAATTTGGGCTAAAAGTTTCATTTTTGGACTGAGTCCTGAGTGATTATCTTTTTTTAAAACTTTGCCAAGATCATCAACAAGGCCAATAAGGCAAAAAAGAGTAAGACAAAGTAAGGAGCTTATAGCAAAAACATTTTCATATCTTATACACAATAAACTTGCCAAAAGAGCGCAAAATATAAATACAAGACCACCCATAGTTGGAGTATGTGATTTTACCTTGTGGTTTTCAGGAGCATATTCATAAATAGGTTGATTAGCATTTTTAGTTTTTGCCCAAGCTATAAATTTAGGCATTAAAAACAAAGATAAACATAAAGCGATAAAAAACGCAAAACCAGCACGCACACTAATATAAGTAAAAAAAGCATAATTGCTTAAATCAGAAAGATAATACAAATTGAACCTTCTTTTTGGTTTTTAAAAGCTTAATTTTATTAAAATGTAACCAAAAAAATTCTTATAAAGTTTAGAATAATGAAACAAAAATGTATTTTAGTGATTACAGATGGAATAGGTTTTAATCAAGATAAAAAATTCAATGCTTTTGAAGCAGCAAAAAAACCTACCTATGAAAAGCTTTTTAAAGAAGTGCCTTATTCTTTATTAAAAACCAGTGGTTTGGCAGTGGGTTTGCCTGAAGGTCAAATGGGCAATAGTGAAGTAGGTCATATGTGTATAGGCAGTGGACGGATTATTTATCAGAATTTGGTGCGGATCAATCAAGCTATTCAAAATGATCAGCTTAAAAACAATTCTAATTTAAAAAGTTTATTAGCAAAATGCAAAAAAATTCACATTATAGGGCTTTATAGTGATGGTGGAGTGCATTCTATGGATACGCATTTTAAGGCTTTACTTGAAATTTGTGCTAAAAATGGCAATGAAGTTTTTGCGCATGCTATCACTGATGGACGAGATGTAGATCCAAAAAGTGCTTTAAATTTTATTAAAAATTTGCAAGAACATTGCGATCAATTAGGAATTTGTTTTGCAACTTTATGCGGGCGTTTTTATGCGATGGATAGAGATAAGCGTTGGGATAGAATTCAAGAATATTATCAATGTTTAATGGGTGAAAGTCAAAGTAGCGATGATTTTATAAAATATATACAACAATCTTATCAAGATCAAATCACGGATGAATTCATAAAAGCGGTCAAGCATAAGGACTATAAAGGGATGGATGAGAATGATGGGTTGATTTTCATTAATTTTAGAAACGATAGAATGAAACAACTTGTTGAGGCATTAAATTTTCAAGATTTTAAAGAATTTAAACGAGATAAAATTTTTCAAAATTTATTAACCATGAGTGTTTATGATGATCGTTTTGATATCCCTGTAATATTTCAAAAAGAAAAAATTCAAAATACTTTGCCAGAAATAATTTCTAAAGCAGGATTAACTCAACTTCATACGGCTGAAACTGAAAAATACGCCCATGTGACCTTTTTCTTTAATGGAGGCAAAGAAGAGTTATTAGAAAATGAAACAAGAATTTTAATTCCAAGTCCTAAGGTTAAAACTTATGATGAAAAACCTCAAATGAGTGCTTTTAAAGTATGTGATATCGTAAAAAAGGGGATCAATAAGGGCGAAGATCTCATCGTTGTTAATTTTGCAAACGGTGATATGGTAGGACATACTGGAAATTTTGATGCGGCTATTAAAGCTGTAGAGACAGTGGATACTTGCTTGGGTGAAGTGATTGAATGTGCTAGAAAAAATAATTATGCTTTTATTATTACAAGCGATCATGGAAATTGCGAAGCTATGCAGGATGAAAAAGGTAATTTACTCACTAACCATACAACCTTTGATGTTTTTGCATTTATAGAGGCAAATGGAGTGCAAAAAATTAAAAACAATATGGGACTTAGCAATATAGCTGCAAGTGTTTTAAAAATTTTAGATTTAGAAATTCCAAAAGAAATGAATGAAGCTTTGTTTTAATTGATTTGCTTTTTTCTTTTTAAATTTGTTAAAATTCTGACAAATTTAAAAGATTAATTTTTAATAAGGATAAAATGATGAAATTTAGCGGAAAAAACGTTTTAATAACAGGTGCAAGTAAAGGTATAGGTGCTTCTATTGCAAAAACTTTAGCTGATTTTGGACTTAAAGTTTGGATTAATTATCGTTCAAAACCAGAATTAGCGGATGCTTTAAAGGATGAAATCATTGCAAAAGGTGGCGATGCAGCGGTGATTAAATTTGATGCAAGCAAAGAAGATGAATTTGAAAATGGTGTGAAAACTATTGTTGAAAGCGATGGAGAGCTTAGTTATCTTGTAAATAACGCGGGTGTTACGAATGATAAATTGGCTTTAAGAATGAAGTTAGACGAATTTAGTTCTGTCGTGGATGTGAATTTAAATTCAGCATTTTTAGGATGTAGAGAAGCTTTAAAAACAATGAGTAAAAAGCGTTTTGGTGCTGTGGTTAATATCGCTTCTATTGTTGGGGAAATGGGAAATGCGGGACAAGTAAATTACTCAGCAAGTAAAGGTGGAATGATAGCCATGACAAAATCTTTTGCTAAAGAGGGAGCAAGTAGAAATTTACGTTTTAATTGCGTAACTCCAGGTTTTATAAAAAGCGATATGACTGAAGTTTTAAGCGAAGAAATTAAAAAAATGTACCAAGATGGCATTCCATTTAAACGTTTTGCTGAACCTGAAGAGGTGGCTTATTGCGTCGCATTTTTATTAAGTGATTATTCTTCTTATATTACAGGAGATGTGCTTAAGGTTAATGGCGGTTTGTATATGTAAGGAGTTGTGATGAATTTAGAAGAAATCATGCAATTTTTAGATAATAATCCACCTGCTTTTTTAGCAACTCTAGGTACTTGTGGAAATCCTAGAGTTCGGCCTATACAGAGTCCGCTTTTATTTAAGGATAGAATTTATTTTTGCACTTCAAATACTAAAGGACTTTATAAACATATCAAAAATTATAATGGAATTGAGTTTTGTTCTTGTTCTAAAGAGGGAACTTTTTTAAGGCTTAGAGCTAATGCGATTTTTGAATCTAATTTGGAAGTTAAAAAAATGATGTTTGAAAAATATCCTTATTTAAAAAATTTATACAATACTCCAGAAGATTTAAGATTTGAAGTTTTTTATCTCGATAATTTAAGTGCTAGAATGCAATTTAGCAATGGAGAATTTAAAACCTTAAAGTAAGAAAATCTTACTTTAGGTTTAAATATTTATTTGCATTTTTAAAGAATGTTCCCAAAAAGCAATTTCCAAACGCACGACATTATGAAAAATTGAATTAAGTTTTTTAAATTTTTCTTCAGAAATTTGATCACTATAAGAATTAACAAAATCTTCAAATTCTTTTACTGTTGCCTGAAATTCTTGACTTGAATAAGTTAAAATCCATTCTTTATAAAGATGGTTTTGCAACTTTTCTTTTGAGATATTTTTACAAATTTCATTCCCTATGTATCCATAGCCTATTGCACAAGCACTAAGAGCAATTAGCATGTCTAAAAAATCTCCATTTTCACCCACGCTTAATATATAACGCGAATAAGCAATATTAATAAGACTTTCATCTTTTTCATTAAAATGACTTGTATCAATACCTAATTCCAAGATACTTTTATGAAGTTCCAATTCTCCTTCTAGGGTGTAATTTTGAAACTTAATGGCAAAACGCAATTCCTCTACCGTATTAGCATTTAAAGCAAGTCTTGCATAACATTTTGAGTAATTAATAAGATACATATAATCTTGCTTTAAATAGAAAAGAAATTGTTCTTTGCTTAAAGTTTCATCTTCAAGCTGTTTTACAAAATTATGATGTATATACTCATTCCAAATTTTTAAATTTTCTTTGATAAGTTTTTGAAAGAGCATTTTTTATCCCCTTGGTTGATTTAATTTTTTTAAAGTATAATCAAAAACTATAAATATTTTAAGTTTTTTATAGTAAAATACGCTTTATTTTTTAATTTTTTATTTTTAAGGAGATATAAATGGCAACATTTGATGATGTAAAAGCAGTAGTAGTAGAACAATTAAGTATTGATGCAGATACAGTTAAAATGGAATCTAAAATTATTGAAGATTTGGGCGCAGACTCTTTAGATGTTGTAGAATTGATTATGGCTTTGGAAGAAAAATTTGAAGTTGAAATTCCAGATAGCGATGCTGAAAAACTTATTAAAATTGAAGATGTTGTAAATTATATTGACAATCTTAAAAAGTAATTTTTATTAACTTTACAAGGAGTTTATTCTTGAAAAGAGTCGTGGTTACAGGCATTGGGATGATCAATGCCCTTGGTTTAGATAAAGAGAGTTCTTTTAAAGCTATTTGCGAAGGTAAAAGTGGGGTAAAAAAAATTACCCTTTTTGATACAACAGATTTTCCAGTTCAAATAGCGGCAGAAATCACTGACTTTAATCCTTTGGATGTTATAGATCCTAAAGAGGTAAAAAAAGTAGATCGTTTTATTCAGTTAGGTATAAAAGCTGCTAGAGAAGCAATGCAAGATGCTAATTTAAAAGATAATTTTAATCAAGAAGAATTTGGCGTAGTATCTGCTGCTGGTATAGGAGGTTTGCCTAATATAGAAAAAAATTCGATCATCTGTTCTGAACGAGGACCGCGAAAAATTTCTCCATTTTTTATTCCTTCGGCTTTGGTTAATATGCTCGGTGGCTTGATTTCGATCGAACATGGACTTAAAGGGCCAAATATTTCTTGTGTGACTGCTTGTGCCGCTGGAACTCATGCTATCGCTGAAGCCTATAAAAGCATTGCTTTAGGTACTGCAAGTAAAATGCTTGTTATAGGTGCTGAAGCTGCTATATGTCCAGTAGGAATAGGCGGTTTTGCTTCTATGAAAGCTTTATCAACTAGAAATGATGATCCTGAACGTGCCTCAAGACCTTTTGATAAAGAAAGAGATGGTTTTGTTATGGGAGAGGGTGCAGGTGCTTTGGTTTTTGAAGATTATGAAGAAGCTAAAAAACGAGGAGCTACTATTTATGCAGAATTGGTAGGTTTTGGTGAAAGTGCCGATGCGCATCATATCACTTCTCCAACTTTAGATGGTCCTTTAAGAGCTATGAAAAAAGCTTTAAATATGGCTGGAAATCCTAAAGTTGATTATATTAATGCACATGGAACTTCAACTCCGGTTAATGATAAAAATGAAACTGCTGCCATTAAAGAGCTTTTTGGTGCTAATGTTCCATTGGTTAGTTCTACAAAAGGACAAACAGGACATTGTTTAGGAGCTGCTGGAGCAATTGAAGCGGTTATAAGCATCATGGCTTTAAGAGATGGTATTGTTCCACCAACTATAAATCAGCTTGTAAAAGATGAAGAATGCGATTTAGATTATGTTCCAAATTCTGCCAAAAAAATGGATCTAAAAGTAGTAATGAGTAATTCTTTTGGCTTTGGTGGCACTAATGGTTGTGTCGTTTTTAAAAAAGTAGATTAAGATGGCTTCATATTTAGAATTTGAAAAAAATATTCAACAACTTGATGAAGATATTGCTAATGCACAAATTAAGGGAGATGTTGATGCCATTGTTATTTTAAAAAAAAATCTTGAAAAAGAAATTATAAAAACTTATAAAAATTTAAACGATTATGGTCGTTTGCAGCTTGCTCGTCATCCTGATCGTCCTTATGCTCTTGATTATATAGATCTTATATTGCAAAATGCACATGAAATACATGGAGATCGTGCTTTTAGAGATGATCCTGCTATTGTTTGTTTTATGGGATATTTGGGCGATAAAAAACTTATTGTTATCGGTGAGCAAAAGGGTAGAGGAACTAAAGATAAAATAGCAAGAAATTTTGGAATGCCACATCCTGAGGGTTACCGAAAAGCTTTAAGAGTTGCGAAGCTTGCAGAAAAATTTCAAATTCCAATTTTGTTTTTAATTGATACTCCAGGTGCTTATCCTGGTATTGGTGCTGAAGAGCGTGGTCAAAGTGAAGCTATTGCTAAAAATCTTTATGAATTTAGCGATTTAAAAACTCCTACTATAGCTGTAGTGATTGGAGAAGGTGGTAGTGGTGGAGCTTTAGCTATAGGAGTTGCTGATAAACTTGCTATGATGAAAAATTCTGTTTTCTCTGTTATTTCTCCTGAAGGTTGTGCGGCAATTCTTTGGAATGATCCTAGTAAAATCGAAGTAGCAACTAAAGCAATGAAGGTAACTGCAGATGATCTAAAAGAGCAGGATTTGATTGATGATGTTATAGAAGAACCCATCAATGGTGCACATAGAGATAAAGAAGGAGCTGCTATTGCTATTGCTAATTATGTAAAAAAAGCATTAGATGAATTAAATGCAATAAATCCAAATGAGCTTGTGGCTAATCGTATGCAAAAAATACTTAAACTCGGAGCTTTTTTAGAAGTTTAATTTATTATTTTATCTTAATTTAAAATACCCGCGATATCATTAATAAAAAATTATTTTCTTATATCAAAGGTTTTTTAATGGCATTTAAAAATTTAAAAGAAATATTATTTGATCATTCCGAATATATTAAGCCTAAACGTTTTTCTTATGAAAGTAATGATAGATATTGCACTTGGGATTTTATAGAAGCAAAAGATAGTGTTTCTATACTTTTATATCATGAAGAATTTAAAAGCTTTGTTTTTGTTCGTCAATTTAGAATACCTCTTTGGTATCATCAGATCCATCATGAAAATTATCAAGGTAAAGAAATAGGATATACAGTAGAACTTTGCTCCGGTTTAGTAGATAAGAATTTATCTTTAGAGCAAATAGCCAAAGAAGAATGTGTGGAAGAGGTTGGATATTGTCCTAAAAAACTTGAAAAAATTAAAGATTTTTACACCGGTTTTGGTTCGGGAGTAAGTAAGCAAAGTCTTTATTTTGCAACCATAAATGAAAATGATAAAATTTCTGATGGCGGAGGAATAGATGGAGAGCAAATTGAAGTTATTTTTGTAAAAATTGAAGAATATGAAAAATTTTCACAAAATATTATTTGCAACCCTTTGTTAGATTTTTCTTATTTGTGGTTTTTAAAAGAAAAAAAAGATTTTTACCTTTAAAAAAGGTAAAAAGATTATTTTTTTGTGCTTTCGTGAAGCATTTCTTTAAAGACGTCGAATAAATTTAAGGAAGCATTTTCAGCTGTTTGACATCTTTCTATGATTTTATGTTGAGTTAAATTTGAACTTACGTCTTCTGCAGCAGCTATATCAATAGCACTATTCATATTTTCATGTACTTTTTCATGAGGTTCTGCAATTTTCAAGAAGCTTTTACTAGTTCCAAATCTTTCTTTTCCAGTACCAGCTAACCATTTTCCAAGACGACAGCTTGTGTGATCTGCTAATCTTTTTCCAGTTTTTGTAAAGATTTCTCTATATCCATTCAGTTTAAAAGCAATATGGTCTAATTTAGCAAGAGATATAAACGCTTCAGAGGCAATATTAACTGCGTTTGAATTTGTAGAATGCGCTTCAGATACAAGATGGGAGAACTTCTCTGAAAAATTGACAATATGAGCACTAGAATCAAGAGAAATTTTTTCAACTTGTTCGCTTTGACTATACATTTCATTAGCATTTTGTTTTAAAAGATTGATATTCATTTCTACTTCTGTAGTTGCTTTTTGTGTTTTTTCTGCTAGTTTTCTAACTTCATCGGCCACGACAGCAAATCCTCGCCCATGTTCTCCTGCACGTGCAGCTTCTATAGCGGCATTAAGTGCTAAAAGATTGGTTTGATCTGATACATCTTTGATTAGATTAATAACATTAGTAATTTCATCAACGCTACGATGTAAAGTTCCAGCTGTATCGCGTGTTTTATTGGCGGATTCTGTGATATTACTTAAAGAAGCATTAATAGAATCTGCAATATGACTCAATTCATCCATTTCTATAAGTGAAGTTTTGGAGTAATTAGATATAACTTCGGCTTTATCAACATTTTCAAGCATATCATTTTGAACTATAGTGATATTTTTTAAAATACCATTTAATAATACGTTTAAAAGATCGGTTTTTAATTTAGATTCTAAAGCTTCTTGCTCTAAGTCTGAAATTTTATTTTTTAACTCTAAATTTTCGGCTTTAATTTTTTGAATTTGATTTGAAAGATTTTTATTTTCTTCTTCTAATTTTTGAAAACTCTCATAATTAGTTTTTTTACTAAACATAGCTCCACCTTTATTTTTTATAATTTTCTAAATATTTTTTCAATTCATCTTTAATATGAAGTTTTTCTTTTTTAAGATTTGAAATTTCAATATCACTAAGAGTTGAAATTTTATTTTCTTCTGCATTTTTAATTTGCTCATCAAGTTCATTGTGACGTTCAAATAATTTATCAAAATGAGCATCTTTACCTTTAAGCTCTGAAATAAGATCGCGATATTCGTGTAACATAAATTTCTCCTCATGTTGTGAAATTAATATTGTATAATTAATTATATCTAAGTAAGTTAATATTTTTACTTAAAAAATATTAAAAATTTAATGATAAATTAAATGTATATATAATTTGGAAAGTTTTAGTGTGATTTTTTGAGGATAAATCCTCAAAAATATTACTTAGAATTTTGTTTTTTTAGGGTTCTTAAAGTAGACGCAGCGATTTTCATTTTTCTAGTAGTACCATCTTCTAAGGTTACACGAACTGTTCTAAGATTAGGTAAAAAACGTCTTTTTGTTTTATTATTAGCATGGCTAACATTATTGCCTACCATTGGCCCTTTGCCTGTGATTTGACATACTCTTGCCATTTTAGTTCCTTATTGTTTGGGATAATTTTTAAATAGGGATTTTAACAAATTTAAACTTAAAATATTCAAATATTTATACTATTTTTATTTATAAATGGATAGAATATTTTTCTAAAAATTATTCTTACAAGAAGGTTTTTTAATCATGTATGTTGCTCCAAGTTTATTATCTGCTAATTTTTTAAATTTAGAAAAAGAAATTAAAGCTGTAGAAGAAGCAGGAGCCGATCTTTTGCATATTGATGTAATGGACGGTTATTTTGTACCTAATTTTACTTTTGGACCTTGCGTGATAGAAAAAATTTCTAGCATTAGCAACCTTCCTTTGGATGTGCATTTGATGGTAGAAGATGTTAAGAAATTTGTAGATTTATTTATTCCATTGAAACCTAAATTTATTTCCTTTCATGTGGAAATAGAAAAACACCCTATAAGAATGTGTGAGTATATAAGATCTTGTGGAATTCATCCAGCTATAGTTTTAAACCCTCATACGCCTATAGATTCTATTAAACACATGATTGATTTTGTAGATATGATTCTTTTAATGAGTGTAAATCCTGGATTTGGTGGGCAAAGTTTTTTAAATTTTACCTATGAAAAAATTAAAACATTAAGAGAACTGATTGATTGTAAAAATGCTAAAGTTTTTATTGAGGTTGATGGTGGTGTTAATGGTTTAAATGCAAGCGAATTAGAACAAGCAGGAGCAGATATTTTAGTTGCTGGAAGCTATATCTTTTCTTCTAATGATTATAAAACTTCTATTTCATCATTAAAGTTAGAATTTTGAGTTCTCAACAAGTTGAGCAAATTATTTCTGTTTTGAGCAAACAAAGCAAACCTTATGAATGGGTGATTAAACAATTTTGCAAAGTTGATGAACTTCAAGATTATCAGCTTGATTTAGAAACTTTTGAACTTTTGGGCTTAGGTTTTTATTTAAATCATGATAATTTTTTAAGTTTAAAAACGCGTACTACAAAAATCAAAGAAGAGACTTTTTGCATAGTAGATATAGAAAGCACTGGCGGTATTAAGCATGGGCAAATTTTAGAAATTGGAGCTGTTAAAATTAAAAATTCCAAAGAATTAGATCGCTTTAATACTCTAATAAAAGTTGATCAAATACCGGAAAATATTACTGAATTAACAGGGATTAGTTTTGATATGGTTGAAAATGCCCCAAATTTAAAACAAGTTTTAAGAGATTTTAAACTTTTTTTAAAGGATAGTATTTTTGTAGCACATAATGTTCGCTTTGATTATGGTTTTATTTCCAAAGCTTTACATGAATGTGGCTTAGGAATTTTGCTTAATCGCTATATTTGCACTATAGAATTTGCACAATGCTGCATACAAAGTCCTAAATATAAACTTGATGCCTTAAAAGAATTATTGGGGATAGAAAGTATCCACCATAGAGCCTTAAGTGATGCTTTAGCGGCGGCTGAAATTTTTAAATATTGTCTAGCAAAACTTCCCTATCATGTTCAAACTACAGAAGAGTTAATAAAATTTATTAAAACCTCTCGCACTCAACGTAAAATTGCGATATAATAATACAATAAATGACGGGAGCTTGTGAAACAGGCTGAGAGTAAGCTAAAAGCTTAGACCGAACCGGATCTGGATAATGCCAGCGTCGGGAAGATTTTATTGTTAAACGCTTTAAAATTTACATTCACCCTTCATTTATCCAAAAAATTTTCAAGGATAAAATATGAAAACTCAAATGCTTTATGCTAAAGAAGGTATTTTTACCAAAGAAATGCAAATTGTCGCCCAAAAGGAGCAAGTAAGTCAAGATTTTTTACTTGAAAATATTGCTTGTGGCAAAATCATCATACCTGCTAATATTAATCATAAAAGCCTTGATCCCAATGGTATAGGATTTGGACTTCGCACGAAAGTAAATGTTAATTTAGGTGTTTCAAATGATTGTATCGATTATAGCGAGGAGATGAAAAAAGTAGAACTTGCACATAAATTCGGAATTGAGGCTATTATGGATTTAAGTAACTATGGAAAAACGAGTCATTTTAGAGACGAACTCATTACTTTTTCAAAGGCAATGATAGGTACAGTTCCTGTTTATGATGCAGTGGGATTCTTAGAAAAAGATTTAAAGCAAATTGAAGCTAAAGATTTTTTAGACGTGGTTTATCATCATGCAAAAAGCGGTGTAGATTTTATGACTATACATGCTGGAATAAATTCACGTGCTGTTAAAGTTTTTAAAGAGGGAAAAAGGCTTACAAATATAGTTTCAAGGGGAGGATCTGTGCTTTACGCTTGGATGATGATGAAGCAAGCTGAAAATCCTTTTTTTGAATATTATGATGATTTGTTAGAAATTTGTTTAAAATATGATGCAACCTTGTCTTTAGGTGATGCCTTGCGTCCAGGTTCTACGCATGATTCAACCGATGCATCACAAATTACAGAACTTATAGAATTATCTTTGCTGACGCAAAGGGCTTGGGAGGCTGGAGTTCAAGTGATGATAGAAGGTCCTGGGCACATGGCAATAAATGAAATCGAAGCCAATATGCAACTTGAAAAACGTCTTTGCAAAGGAGCACCTTTTTATGTTTTAGGG
The DNA here is from genome assembly GCF_020135855.1 of Campylobacter sp. B0100352/1. Classification (NCBI taxonomy): domain Bacteria; kingdom Pseudomonadati; phylum Campylobacterota; class Epsilonproteobacteria; order Campylobacterales; family Campylobacteraceae; genus Campylobacter; species Campylobacter sp. B0100352/1. The sequence goes on along the minus strand of NZ_JACHTP010000014.1, from coordinate 28,005 downwards.
CCTTTGGTGACTGATATTGGTGCAGGATATGATCACATCAGCGGGGCAATTGGCGGTGCTGTAGCAGCTGCGAGTGGTGCTGATATACTTTGCTATGTAACACCAGCTGAACATTTAAGACTTCCAAATTTGGATGATGTTAGGGATGGAATAGTGGCAACAAAAATTGCAGCACATGCTGGCGATATTGCTAAGTTACCAAAAGAAAGAATGAGAGATGATGATATGAGTAAAGCAAGGCAAGATATAGATTGGGAAAAAATGTTTAAACTTGCCATTGATGGAGAAAAGGCTAAAAAGATGTTTAATGAACGCCGCCCAGATGATTTAAATTCCTGCTCTATGTGTGGAAAAATGTGTGCGATGAATACAATAAATCAAATCTCAAAAGGAGAAGATGTCAATTTAATCTGAGTAAATTTCCACAGAAAAATTTATAGCAATGCCTTTTGGTGTTGCTTTTAATGTAATAGGGTAACTGACTTTAATTAAATTATCATAATTTTTTAAAGCATTGATAAAATTGTAAAAATTTTTAGGATTATCCATTAAAGCTTCGATTTTTAATTCTTTACGTAAATATTCTTGTGGAGTTTGTATCTTTATGTTTGTTATTTTGATGTTTTTAAAATAATATTTTAGAAAATCATTGAATTTTTTTTCATCGAATTTTTGTTGAAATTGATCTAAGTTTTTTTCATTGTTATGTTTTAATTGTGTAATTTTATCTTCACTAGTTTTTAAATCGATTTTAAAAGAATTAACCGTTCCAATTTGAGAATTTTCTCTTAAATTAATTTGTTCATAATCTTTCAATACCGGCAATAATAAAAACAAAATTAAAGCCGTGCATATACTAATAAAACTTAAAGCAAGAATGAGAATTCTTACTATATTGAGTTCTTCGAGGCTTTTATCTTTCATCGCAGCAACCTCCAGTATTTTTTTTGCTTATGCTTACAAAACGATACCATCCATTGCTTAAGCGATAATATGTGGTGTTGCTTTGATCAAAAATACTTTTCAAAGGAGTTTCCAAAAGAAGGCTAAACATTTCCATGGTTGGAGTTACTCCAATAAGTTGCAAAGAGTCTTTTTCTTGATCTACGCTTTCAAGTGTTATGGATCCTGTTTGCACAACGATGTCAAAAAGATTTTTTAAGCTTTTTTTTGCGATTTCATTTTGATCTTTGATATTGTTAGCAATTTTACTCTTATTTAAAAGAATTTGGTATAAGTTTTCATTATCTTTGATTTCTTTTTGCATTTTAACAACTTCTTCTTTTTGTTTTTTAATAGAATGAGAAACAAATGCAATTTTTGTTAGATATAAAAAATACATAAAAATGATAAAGACAATTCCAAAAATAAAAAGGGCGGCCCAAATTTTAATAAATAAGGTTAAAATAGGTTTTTTTCTAGGCTTTATAAAACTGTAAGTCATTGAATTTCCTTGTGCATAAGCTCAAACATGAGATCAAAAGTATTTATTTGTTGAGTAGTAATTTCTAAAAAAGTTTCATTTTCCAAAAATTCAGTAGCCTCTATACTTAGTTCTTGTTCGCTTAGTACATGTATATTGTTGATAAAATTTCCAGAATATTTTTCATCGTTGTAAAATTTTTCAATGCTAGAAATAATACAATGTGCAATTTCCATATCGTTATTAAATTGACTTAGATTATCAAAATTTAAAAATCCTTCCTCTTCTGAATCATTTTTTTTCTGTGATAAATCTTCAAAATTTTCATCCAAATTTTCAAAATTTAATTCATTATTGAAAATATCTTCATCTAATTCTTCATTTGATGTTTCATTGTTTTCAGACTCTTGATCTAAAAAATTTAATTCTCCGTATAAAATTTGATGATTTTTGCAAACCATAATTGTTAGCATTTGCCTACATTGATAAGCATATAGAGTTATTTTATCATCATTTTTGTTCTGCTTTGAAATATTAAAATAAAGCAAAGCAAAAGGAGAGTATAAAAAATCTAATCCATTATAATCTTCAAAAAGTTCATGGAAATATTCCACATGTTCGGTTGCTGTATAGGTTAAAGCATTATTAAGGGTTATAAATTTTAAACTTATCTTACCAACATTAAATTTTTCCAAGTCTTCATTTTTTGTGCTCGGGATAAGACCTTGTTCTTTGGCATTTAAAAAAAGTGCAGTATGGAAAAATAAGAATTTTTTACTTAAGGTTTTAACATATTCTAGCAAATCTTCACTTTTTTCAAAGCTTTTTTCGCTGCTACTTATTAATTTTTTATTTCTATATATTGCTGCTTTAAGGATATTTTTTTCATCTTCTAAAATAATACCAATAAAAATTTGAGGTAGGATTTTTTTAAGCAAAAATAACATTCTATTCCTTAAAACTGTCTAATTCTTCAATATCTTTAAAAAAAGCTAATAATTTTTTTTTAGCTTCCTCTTTATCTAAATTTGAAATATCTAAAGGCTCGCTTAATCGATAAATCAATGTTGTAAATGGCTTAGGAAGGATCATTTTATCCCAACTTTTAAATTCCCAAAAATGCTTTGCTTCATAATTTAATAATCTTATTTTAACATTTTTTTTCTGAGCAAGCAATACAGCTCCATCTGCAATATTACGATAAGGACCGCGTGGTCCATCCGGAGTAATAACAATATCGTCTTTTTCATCTAAAACTTTAAAAGCAGATCTTAATGCCGCACTGGCACCTCTTGAGGTACTCCCTCTAATAGTATCTAGATGAAATAATTTAATAATTCTAGCAATCATTTCCCCATCTCTATGATGAGAAATCATAACATAGGCTTTTTTATTTTTTTGTCTAAAATATCTAAAAGCAAAAGGCATTAAAGCCAAGCGTCCATGCCAAAAAAGTATAACATAAGGCGCTTTATCGACTTTATCTCCTTTATAGATTTTTTTACAACTTAAGAAAATCAGCCATTGTAAAATAAATACTAGATACGTTATTAATACGGTTTTAAACGAGTTCCCCATATAAAACCATACGCTTTGCATTTGTGATTTTTACTTTTTTAATTTGCCCCAAAAGTTCTTCGCTATGTTCAACTTGGACTAAGAAATTGTTATCTGTTCTTCCTGCTACTGAATGATTAGGTCTTAATTCTTCAAATAAAACTTCAAATTCTTTATTGTTTTGTTTTTCAACAATTTCATCTAAAATTTCATTATGGCGATTTTGCAAAATAGAAAGTCTTTGAGATGCTACTTCAGGATCAATTTGATTTGGCATAGTGGCTGCTTTGGTTAAAGGACGTTTTGAGTATTTGAAAGAAAACATTTGTTCAAATCGAATTTTTTCCAAAACATCCATAGTATCTTCAAAATCTTTTTCACTTTCTCCAGGAAATGCAACGATAATATCTGTCGAAATGCTAACATTTGGGCATAATTCTCTAAGTTTTAAAGCTCTATTAAGATACCATTCTTTTGTATAGCCGCGTTTCATTGCTTTTAGGATCTCAGTTGAGCCACTTTGTAAAGGCATGTGCATAGATTTACAAACTTTAGGATTTTTTGCAAAAACTTCTAAAAATTTATCATCCATATGCAAAGGATGAGGGCTAGTAAAACGAATACGCTCTAAGCCTTCTATAGTACTAAGTTCTTCAAGTAGATCTGAAAAATCCATTTTTTTATGATCATTTCTAAATCTTTTGCCATAATTATTAACATTTTGCCCAAGTAAAAAAATTTCTTTTGCTCCCTTTTGTACAGCTTTAGTTGCTTCATTGTATATGATGTCAAAAGGTATAGAAATTTCATCACCTCGGGTATGAGGAACTATGCAATAAGTACAATGTTTATCGCATCCTATAGAAATATTAATATAAGATTTATAAATACTGTTTCTAAAATCGGCAAAAGCAAATTCGCTTTCATCATAATCAATATCAACGCTAATAAATTTTGGAGTATTAATAGCTTGAGTAATTTTGGAAATATTTCTTGCGCCTAAAACAAAATCAACATAAGGAGCACGACGAAAAATTTCATTACCTAAATGTGAAGCAGTGCAACCACATACTCCTATTTTAGCATCTTTCTTTTTGACTTTTTCAAATCCCCCAACTTCAGAAAAAAGCTTATGTACTGGTTTTTCTCTAACAGAGCAGGTATTAATAAGTATCAAGTCTGCTTCTTTAATATCTTGAGTTAGAGAATAATTTTCTTTTTGAGTAAGTTCTGCGATCATGTGTTCAGAATCTCTGACATTCATCGCACAACCTAAAGTTTGAATAAAAAGTTTTTTAGCACTCAAAGAATATGCACCTCATACATAAAATCATTATCATCTAAACCATATTTAATAGTTCTATGATAAACACTTAAACCTTTTTTTTCAAAATATTCTACTAGGGCAATAAGATCTTTGTGTGAATTTTCCTTGTCAAAATAGAAAAACTTTTGTCCATCCTTTACTACAGCTTCTTCAATTTTGCCAAGGCTTATATTTTTCGGTTTTTCATCAATTAAATTTCTTGCTAATTTTAAATCCATGTTATATCCTTAAAGCATCTTTTAAATTTATAATTTTATCAAATTTTACTTTTAATTAAACTTATTAAAGGTATACTTTTAATCTACTTTTTAAATTTAAATCCCAAAGTTAAGGTATTAATAATAATGGAAAAAATCGCAGATATCATAGAAAGCATCGCGAATGAAAAAAATTTGGAACTAGAAAGCGTTAAAGAAAAGGTTATTTTAGCCTTAACAAATACCGCTAAAAGAATTTATGGTCAAGAATATGATTTTTTTGTGGATAGAAAAAAATTAAATCTTTATCAAAAAATTACTGTTGTAGCAGATAATGATCCAAGATTGGAAGAAAATAAAGAAAGCTTTATAGCCCTTAGCAAGGCAAAAGCTGAAGCTCCTGATGTTGAAATTGGAGATGAACTTACCTATGAGTGTTCTTTGGAAAATTTAGGAAGAACGGCGGTTAATATATTGCATAAGGAATTAGAATATCATATCCAAAAATTATTAGAGCAAACTATTTTTGAAAAATATAAAAATAAGGTTGGTAAAATAGTATTTGGTAATGTTGTTCGTATTGATAATGATGAAAATACCTTTATAGAAATTGATGAATTAAGAGCTTTTTTACCGAGGAAAAATCGTATTAAGGGTGAAAAATTTAAGATAGGGGATGTTGTAAAAGCGGTTATAAAGCGTGTTTATACCGACAAAGGTATTAAGATGGAATTAAGCCGAACAAGCCCTAAGTTTTTGGAATGTTTATTAGAAGCTGAAGTTCCAGAAATTAAAGATGGATATGTTAATATTATTGGATGTGCAAGAATTCCAGGAGAAAGAGCAAAAATTATACTCAAATCCAATGGAATCAATATAGATGCAGTCGGAGCTACAGTTGGAGTTAAAGGGGTTAGAATCAATGCTGTGAGTAAAGAATTGCACAATGAAAATATTGACTGTATTGAATTTAGCAATGAACCTGAAATTTTAATTGCAAGAACTTTAGCACCTGCTATAGTAAATTCTGTTAGAATTGAAGATAAAAAGGCCATTGTAAGTTTAAACAGTGAACAAAAAAGCAAAGCTATAGGAAAAAGCGGTATCAATATACGCCTTGCAAGTATGTTAAGCGGTTATGAAATTGAGCTTTGTGAATTAAAAAATGGACAATCTGGCCATTCTTTAAGCAATGAAGAAGCCTTAAAGAATTTACAAGATTTATTTAAAATTTAAAGCTAATCTGTAAATTTTTAAAATTTACAGATATTTTTTTTCAAACCATTTCCAATAAAAAGCTGCAAAAATAAATAAAGTTCCAAGAAGAAAAGTGATCATTCTTAAACTTAAATTTAATTCAAATAAAAATCCCATCAGTTGAGAAATAATAGCACTAAAACTAAGATAAACCATATCAGTATAAGCAATCACCCTTCCATAATAAACCTTATCGCAGTTTTTTTGTATCATGGTATAGGTATAAGCCCAAAGCGAAGAAGTGAAAAAACCTGCAGCAATTAGCCCTAAAAAAGAGATATAAAAATTAAATTGAGTCAAAGCCCATAATATAATCCCAAATGCCTGTCCTAAATATAGATAAAATAAGGTTTTATTGTTGATAAATTTGCTTAAAATTACAGGTCCCAATGCCAAAGAACAAGCACGCACAGCATTTAAAAAACCAATCACCAAAGCAGCGGATAAAACTTCTTTGTTGGTGAAAAAAAATTCTTTAATAGCAGATAAAGATTCTTGATATTGATGTTGAGCGAGCAAAGCTACTAAAGTTTCATAAGCTGTTAATCCTATAAAAGCATGAAGCAATATAAGATGAAGTATGATTTTATTTTTTAAAATGTAATTAAATCCCTCTTTAATCATCAAAGAGAAATTATCTTGATTTTTTTGCTTAATTTTGGGAATATCAAGTCTTGTTAAAATTAAAAAGCCACTCATGATAAGAAAACAGTCAAATAAAAAGGCGGTTTTTATTCCAAAGAAATAAATGAAAATCCCAGCACTTGCCATTCCAGCTGTATAAGAAACTGCCCAAATAACACTATGCATTTCATTAGCAAGTTTTAATTCCTGTGTGTTTAGAATTTTAGCAAGAAGACTCATTTCGGTTTGAAAATAAATAGAGGCAACACACAATCTAATGAAGATTAGAATAAATAAAAGCCAAAGCATGCTAAGATTTGTCACAAAAGTAAGACAAAAGATAGAAATAAATTCAATACTTATCATGCTTAATAAAAGCTTTTTAGGTTTATTTCTTTCAACTATAACCCCATTAATAGGGGCGAGTAAAACTCCAGGTAAAAAGGCGAGCATAGCACTTGTCGAGGTTGCCCAAGTAGGAGCATTAAGATTAACCAGTAGGGTAAAAACACCTGTTTGTGAAAACCAAGCACCAAAATAAACTATAAATTGAACCGAAGCTAGAATTCTAATCGTCTTATTATTTTTTAGTAAATCAAAGTAATTCATAAATGAAACTATAGCACAATTTATATTTTAAATGCTATAATATTTTAAAAATTTAATGCATTAAGGATAAATATTTGAAAAGATTAAATAAAACGGAAGCTTTGGATTTATTGAAAAATGCGAGTTTGGTTGAGCTTGGAGAAATGGCTTATCAAAAAAAAATAGAACTTCATCCTGAAAAAATTACTACCTTTGTGGTGGATAGAAATATAAATTATACTAATGTTTGTTGTATTGATTGTTCTTTTTGTGCGTTTTATCGTCATCACAAGGAAAATGATGCTTATATTTTAAGTTTTGAAGAAATTGGTAAAAAAATAGAAGAATTAGAGGCTATAGGTGGAACTCAAATTCTTTTTCAAGGTGGAGTGCATCCAAAACTTAAAATTGAATGGTATGAAGAACTTGTTTCTTGGATTAAAGAGCATTATCCAAATATTACTATCCATGGTTTTTCCGCCGTTGAAATTGCTTATATTGCCAAAGCATCTAAAATTTCCATAGCAGAAGTGTTACAAAGATTGCAGCAAAAAGGTTTATTTTCTATACCTGGTGCAGGGGCTGAGGTTTTAAGTGATAGAGTGCGTGATGTCATAGCACCAAATAAATGTGATACTAAAACTTGGTTAGAAGTGCATCGTCAAGCTCATAAAATCGGCATGAAAAGCACCGCCACTATGATGTTTGGAACGGTTGAAAATGATGAGGAAATTATAGATCATTTAGAACATTTAAGAGCACTACAAGATGAAACGGGCGGGTTTAGGGCTTTTATCTTGTGGAGTTTTCAAAGCGAAAATACCCTTTTAATTCAAAAACATCCTGAAATAATGAAACAAAGCTCTAATAAATATCTTAGACTCTTAGCGCTTTCAAGGCTTTATTTGGATAATTTTAAAAATTTACAAAGTTCTTGGGTGACTCAAGGTTCTTTAATAGGACAGCTTGCTTTAAAATTTGGTGCTAATGATTTAGGTTCAACTATGATGGAGGAAAATGTAGTAAGTGCTGCAGGTGCAAGTTATAGAATGAATCAAGATGAAATGATAAGATTAATTAGAAGTTTAGGTGAAAATCCTGCAAAACGTAACACAGCTTATGAAATTTTGGAGAAATTTTAATGCAATATTTAGAAAGCAAAGGGGTAAAAATTCCTTTTATCTTTGAAAAAAATCAAGATTTGCCTATCGTTGTTTTAAAGCTTGTTTTTCAAAATTGTGGGCGAAGTTATGATGAAATTGCCGGACTTGCAAAAATGTTTTCTCGTATTTTAAACGAAGGCGTTGATGATCAATTTTTTAAAGAATTGGAATTTAGGGCTATTAGTTTAGAAGCAAGTAGTGGTTTTGAGAGTTTAGAAATCAATCTTTCTTGTTTGAAAGAACATTTTAAATTTGCAATGCATCAAATTGAACGATTATTGTTAAATCCTAGAATAGAAGAAAAAATTTTAAAAAAAATAAAAATTAATGTTTTAGGAGAATTAGCAAGTAAAAAAAGTGATTTTGATTATTTGGCAAAAAATTTACTCAATTCTGAAGTTTTTGAATATTCAGAATTTCAAAGTCCTAATGATGGAGATGAAAAAAGTATCGAAAATATCACTTTAGAATCACTACATCACTACCACAAAAAAAATATTCATTTAAATAATTTAGTATGTGTTATAGGTGGAGATATTGAAGAAAAAGAGGCGAAAGATTTTTTAAATGGCTTATTTGAAAAGCTTCATAAAGGAGAAACAAATAAAAACAAAAAATATGATATTTGCAAAGAAAATAAAGATAAAATTTTAATCCGAAAAGAAAGCGAACAGGCTTATATTTATTTTGCCACTCCATTGTATTTAAACCTCGATGATAAAGATATTCATCTAGCCAAAATTGCTTTATTTGTTTTGGGTCAAGGTGGATTTGGCTCAAGAATTATGGAAGAAATTCGCGTAAAAAGAGGTTTAGCTTATTCAGCTTATGCTATGTTAGATGTTAAATTATCTTTTTCTAGAATTTTTGGATATTTGCAAACTAAGAATGAAAGCGCCGCACAAGCAAAAAAAATTATCAAAGAACTCTTTAAAGATTTTTTACAACATGGTATCAATGAAAATGAACTTCTTCAAGCTAAAAATTTCATCATAGGTTCTTCTCCTTTGCGTTATGAAAGTCTTTCTAAGCGTTTAGCTATAGCTTTTAATGAGTATTATCAAGGGTTAGAGCAGGGGTATTATAAAAAAGAATTAAATTTGATACAAAAGGTAAAACTTGAAGAAATCAATGCTTATATCAAACAGCATAAAGAGATATTAAATATGAGTTTTGCTAGTATTCAAAATGAAAATTAAAGAAAATGATTTTGAACTTTTTAAAAAGTTAAAAATAAAGAGCGCTATTGATTTGGCGCTTATTTTACCTAAAAAGATTGAAAATTTAAATTCAAGTAAATTTCCTAAAGAAAATGAAATTTGCACTCAAAAAATTATTTTAAAAAATGTAAATTATAATAAAAATCAACTTTTTGGTACAGGATTTTGCAAAGAGTGGAATAAAAATATTTCTTTTGTTTTTTTTCATCCAAGACCTTGGCATCATAAAATTTTAAAAACAGGAAAAGAAGTTATTTTTAACGCCAAACTCACTCTTTTTAATAATTTTTGGCAATTTAATAATCCTAAAATTTTAAATTCTTTTGAAGGTTTTATTCCAAAATACCAAATTGCAGGCATAAGGGATTTAAAAATTCAAGAATTCATGGCAAAATATCTTACTTTTGAAAATTTAAAAGAAAGTGGAATAGATGATAAATACATCAATTTTCTTTTAAATCTGCACGCTTACGATGAAAAAAGTTTTGCGATGTTTCAAAATTTGGAATTTTTTCTAAATGATTTAAAATATATTGAAATTTTTAATTTTCTAAGACGGTTAGGGGCAAAAAAAACTAATTACAAATCTTATAAAATTGATATTTTCAATATCGACAATTGGCTTAACAACCTCCCTTTTGCACCAACCCAAGATCAAATTAAGGCTTTAAAGGATATAAAGCAAGATCTCAATTCAAGTGAAGCTAAAAGACGGGTTATTATGGGTGATGTTGGATGCGGAAAAACCTTGATTTTATTAGGAGCCGCTTTAATGGTTTATCCAAAACAAGCCATTTTAATGGCACCAACTAGCATACTTGCCAATCAGATTTATGAGGAAGCAAAAAAACTTTTGCCCGATTTTGTAAATATTTTATTTATTAAAGGAGGCAAAAAAGAAAAAGATTTAGCGCAAAAATTACAAAGTGCTAATTTGATTATAGGTACTCACGCTTTAATACATTTAGAAAATCATGAGGCTGTTTTAGTGATGATTGATGAGCAACATCGTTTCGGTTCTGCTCAAAGACAAAAAATTTATACTTTAAACAAAAAAGATTTTGCACCGCATTTTATACAATTTTCAGCAACGCCCATTCCAAGAACTTTAAGCATGATACAATCAGAATTTTTACAATTTAGTTTTGTCAAACAAATGCCTTTTAAAAAAGATATTTCTACTTTTTGCATACAAAATGAAGATTTTTCAAAATTAAATGAAAAGATAAAAGAAGAGATTGCACAAAATCATCAAATTATTATTATTTATCCTTTGGTTAATCCAAGCGATAAAATTCCTTATCTTTCTTTGGAACAAGCTAGTGAATACTGGCAAAGTCATTATGAAAAGGTTTTTATAACTCACGGAAAAGATAAACAAAAGGATGAAATTTTAAAGCGTTTTCGCGATGAAGGAAATATTTTATTAAGTACTACCGTCGTAGAAGTTGGAATTTCTTTGCCAAGATTAAGTACTATTGTCATAGTTGGGGCAGAGCGTTTAGGACTTGCCACTTTACATCAACTTAGAGGAAGAGTCGGAAGAGTGGGGCTTAAAAGTAGTTGTTATCTCTATACAAAACTTAAAGAAATTCCTATACGTTTAAAAGAATTTGCAAACACTTTAGATGGTTTTAAAATCGCAGAACTTGATCTTAAAAATCGTTTGAGTGGAGATTTGCTTGATGGCTTTTTTCAACATGGAAGTGAATTTAAATTTTTTGATTTTTCTAAAGATGAAGAGATTTTAAAACAAGCAAAAGAGGACTTGAGAAAAATAAAAATTTAATTTTTATAATGGCGTCGATTAGTAAGACGCCTTATTGATAAAGCATATTTTTAAAATGAGAGGCTATCATCTGTGCTCGTTGTAAAATTACATTTTTCATTTCTTCATTATAGATTTTATCCAAGCTTTCTTCAAAAAGTTTTAACCAAATTTCAAAAAATTCTTCAGGAAAAGAAGGTAATTCGAGATGCTTTTTTAAAGGTTGTCCATTGTAATCACCTTTGCCCAAAAGAATACCTGACCAAAAATTTCCTATTTTTATTTTATGTTCCTCCCATTGTTTGTCGCTTGTTCCTATGGCATTGTTAAAAATAGATCCCAAATTTTCATCTTTTCTTATTTTTTCATAAAATATTTCCATAAGTATTTTTATATTTTCTTGAGTAATAGTATTTGATTTCATAGTCGATTTTCTCCAATATTAATTTTATAAAGCTAATATAACAAAAAATAGGAGAATTTTATTTAACATAGGTTAAAAATGAAGGATGAAAATTTATTAAAATATTTATATAAAATAGGAAAAACAAGAAAAATGCAAAAAAATAATATTTTATTTTATGAAGGAGAATTGGCAAAAAATTTTTTTATTTTATTGCAGGGAAGAATACGAGTTTATAAACATGCTAAAGGTGAAAAAGAAATTACTCTGCATTATTTCAAACCTTTTGATTTTATTGCAGAAATGCCAGCTTTTAAAAGATTAAATTATCCAGCGAGTGCTATCTGTGAGGAGGAGAGTCAAATATTAGAAATTAATTTTATTGAGTTTGAAAATTTATGTAATAACAATAATGAATTTAACTTGATACTGATTAGTTCTTTATTAAATAAGATAAAAATTTTGGAGAAAAAGATATTGCAGAATTCTTTAGATTTGAAAACAAAATTACTAAAATATATTTTGGAAAATGAAAAAAAATTAGATACAATTCCCCAAAAACAAATTGCGATAGATTTAAACGTAAGAGTGCAGTCTTTATCTAGGATGTTAAAAGAGTTAAAATTAGTCAAACTAATTGACACAAAAAAAGGTAAAATTGAAATTATAAATAAAAAAGCACTCTTGGATGAAGTTTGGTAAAATTAAGGATAAAAAGAATATGGATTTAAATTTTATAATCAATCATTTAAGTGTATTTGCAATAGCTGGTTGGCTTACTTTGAAATTAAGTTTTTTTGGTATAGCTTTTTCTATAATTATAGGATTATTTTGTATTTTAATGAGTTATTTTAGAATTAAATTTATAGAACAAATTTGTAAAATTTATATAGAATTATCTCGAAATACTCCTTTATTGATACAGCTTTTTTTTCTTTACTATGCTTTGCCCAAATTTGGCATCCATTTAGAAAAAATTCCTCCTTTAAATTTAATTTGTTTAAGCGTTGATGAAACTTTACGCCCCGCTTTTGCTTGTGCAATTGTTGGTCTTAGTTTTTTAGGTGGATCTTATATGGCTGAGAGTTTTAGATCGGGATTTGAGGCTATTAGAAAACAGCAATTTGAAGCAGGGCTTTCTTTAGGTTTTACAAAATTGGGAAATTTTCGCTATGTTATTTTACCTCAAATACTTGCTGTTTCGATATCAAGCATTAGTGCAAATATTATTTTTCTTATTAAAGAAACTTCGGTGGTAAGTATCATAGCCTTGCCTGATTTGGTCACGGCCATGAAAGATTTAAATTCTCTAACCTATAAAACAGATGAGCTTTTATTTCTTTTGTTTATGGGGTATTTATGCATTATTCTACCGATTTCTTTGATATTATTTTTTGTGGAAAAAAGGCTTTCAAATGCTTAATTTATTAAATTTAGATACTTTAAATCGTCTTTGGCAAGGTTTATTTGTTACGCTTGAAATTTCCATAATTAGTATTATAATTACATCTTTCTTTGGGCTTTTTTTAGGTATTTTGATGAGTTTTAAAAATCGCTATATTTATATTTTATGCCGTTTTATTTTAGAATTTGTGAGAATTATGCCTCTTTTGGTTTGGCTTTTTATAGTATATTTTGGTTTTTCAAGGTGGCTTGGGGTTAATTTAAGCAGCACAGCTTCAGCTATTATTGTATTTAGTATTTGGGGAAGTTTTGAGATGATGGATTTAGTTAGATCTTCATTGCAAAGTATTCCTAAACATCAATATGAAAGCGCTAAAAGCTTAGGTTTAAATAAATTTCAAGCGTATTTTTATATCATTATTCCACAAGCCTTCCGTCGTCTTACTCCTGTAAGTATGAATTTGCTTACTCGTATGATTAAAAGCACAACCTTTGCTTATTTAATTGGTAGTGTGGAGCTTGTAAAGGTAGGGCAGCAAATTATTGAATTTAATAATAAAAACGATTTAGCTCCTTTTATAATTTATGGTTTTATTTTTTTTATTTTTTTTATAATTTGTTACCCTATTACTTTATATTCTAGAAAATTAGAAAAAAAATGGAGTTAAAATGAGTATTTTAAAAGTAACAAATTTGCAAAAATATTATGGAACTCATCATGTTTTAAAAAATATTAATTTAGAGGTAAAACAAAAAGAAGTTGTTGTGATCCTAGGTCCGAGTGGCTGTGGAAAATCAACTTTTTTAAGATGTATTAATGGATTAGAAGAAATTGCAGACGGAACGATACAAATTGGTCAGGATAAAATCGATAAAAATTTTAAAGATTGGACAAGGGTGCGTCAAAAAGTAGGTATGGTGTTTCAATCTTATGAATTATTTGAACATTTAAGTGTTAAAGATAATATACTTTTAGGCCCTTTAAAGGTGCAAAAAAGATCCAAAGAAGAAGTTTTAGAAGAGGCTAAAATATGGCTTGAAAAGGTAGGGCTAATCCATAAACTAGACGCTTTTCCTAGAGAATTAAGTGGGGGGCAAAAACAAAGAATTGCTATAGTAAGAAGCCTTTGTATGAATCCAGAACTCATGCTTTTTGATGAGGTAACGGCAGCACTTGATCCTGAAATTGTTCGTGAAGTTTTAGAAGTTATGTTAAATTTAGCTAAAGATGGTATGACTATGTTAATTGTTACACACGAGATGGGCTTTGCTAAAGCAGTTGCTGATAAAATAGTTTTTATGGATAATGGCGAAGTGATCGAGGAGAATAACCCACATGATTTTTTTGAAAATCCTAAAAGTGAAAGGGCGAAAAAATTTTTAAATTTGTTTGATTATCATAAATAATTTTATGATAATATTCTTTTTTAGAGAATATCTGGTTAAATTAATAAATATTTTCTTGACAAAATGTTTTTTTTAATATATAATTCGTCTTTTAAAAATTTTGATTCTAAATTTTAGGACGTAAGATTTGCTGGTTTAGCTCAGTTGGTAGAGCAGCTGCCTTGTAAGCAGCAGGTCGGGGGTTCAAGTCCCTTAACCAGCTCCATATTTATTTTTTTTAACAGTGTTTGACCAGATATTTTATATGGTGACAATGGTGAGTTACTCAAGTGGCCAACGAGGGCAGACTGTAAATCTGCTGGCTTTCGCCTTCCGTGGTTCGAATCCACGACTCACCACCATGCTTTGCGGGAGTAGCTCAGTTGGCTAGAGCATCAGCCTTCCAAGCTGAGGGTCGCGGGTTCGAGTCCCGTTTCCCGCTCCAATGTTTAACTGGGAGCTGTGTTTTCATTATAACTACAGTATATTCCCATAATTTTTTTCAGTTGTCTGTATTATATTGGTTTTCTGAGCGCTCGTATGGCTCAGAGGTAGAGCACTCCCTTGGTAAGGGAGAGGTCGCGGGTTCAATTCCCGCTATGAGCTCCATTGTTTTATTGAAAAGATTATAAATATAGACTTGGTTTTGCTTACATTTATTTTTATATTGGAGGAAAAAAATGGCTAAAGAAAAATTTTCACGTAATAAGCCACACGTAAATATAGGTACTATCGGTCACGTTGACCATGGTAAGACTACTTTGACAGCTGCTATTTCTGCTGTTCTTTCAAGAAGAGGTTTGGCAGAGCTTAAAGATTATGATAATATTGATAATGCTCCTGAAGAAAAAGAACGTGGTATTACCATTGCTACTTCTCATATTGAATATGAAACAGAAAATCGTCACTATGCACACGTTGATTGTCCAGGTCACGCTGACTATGTTAAAAATATGATTACAGGTGCTGCACAAATGGACGGTGCGATTCTTGTTGTTTCTGCAGCAGATGGCCCAATGCCACAAACTAGAGAGCATATTCTACTTTCTCGTCAAGTTGGTGTTCCATATATAGTTGTTTTCATGAATAAAGCAGATATGGTTGATGATGCTGAACTTTTAGAGTTAGTTGAAATGGAAATTAGAGAATTATTAAGCTCTTATGATTTCCCAGGAGATGATACTCCAATTATTTCTGGTTCTGCATTAAAAGCTCTTGAAGAAGCTAAAGCTGGTCAAGATGGCGAGTGGTCTAAAAAAGTATTGGATCTAATGGCAGCAGTTGATAGCTATATTCCAACTCCAACTCGTGATACTGAAAAAGATTTCTTAATGCCAATTGAAGATGTTTTCTCGATTTCTGGACGTGGTACGGTTGTTACCGGAAGAATTGAAAAAGGTGTAGTTAAAGTAGGTGATACTATTGAAATTGTTGGTATTAAAGATACACAAACTACTACTGTTACCGGCGTTGAAATGTTTAGAAAAGAAATGGATCAAGGTGAAGCTGGAGATAACGTAGGTGTTCTTCTTCGTGGTACTAAAAAAGAAGAAGTTATTCGTGGAATGGTTCTTGCAAAACCAAAATCAATTACTCCTCATACTGATTTTGAAGCTGAAGTTTATATTTTAAATAAAGATGAAGGTGGTAGACATACTCCATTCTTTAACAATTATAGACCTCAATTCTATGTGAGAACAACAGACGTTACAGGTTCTATTAAATTAGCAGATGGCGTTGAAATGGTTATGCCAGGTGAAAACGTAAGAATTACAGTAAGCTTGATAGCTCCAGTAGCTCTTGAAGAAGGAACACGTTTTGCTATTCGTGAAGGTGGTAAAACAGTTGGTTCTGGTGTTGTTTCTAAAATAATTAAATAAATATTATGAGAAAGTCAAGTTTTTTATACTTGACTTTTGTTTTAAGGGAAAAAAATGAGAATTAAAGTTGGTTTAAAATGTGAAGAGTGTGGTGATATCAATTACAGCACTTATAAAAATAGTAAAAATACAACTGAAAAGTTAGAATTAAAAAAATATTGTCCAAGATTAAAAAAACATACACTTCATAAAGAAGTAAAATTAAAAAGTTAAGCTCTTAGGGCAATAGCTCTAACGGTAGAGCGTCGGATTCCAAATCCGCAGGTTGGGGGTTCGAATCCCTCTTGCCCTGCCATATTAAGGTTTATATAAATGGAAAAATTAATAACTTATTTTAAATTATCAAAGGCTGAACTAAGGAAAGTAATTTTTCCTTTAAAAGAACAGGTGCGAAATGCTTATATTACTGTTTTTATAGTAGTTGCGGTTATTTCAGTATTTTTGGCATTAGTAGATTGGATTATGTCATCTATTGTTTCTTTGGTTGTATAAGGAGATAATGGTGAATACTTATAAATGGTATGCAATTCAAACTTATGCTGGTAGTGAAATGGCTGTAAAAAGAGCTATTGAAAATTTAGTTAAAGATAATGGTATTGAGGATAGACTAAAAGAAATAGTTGTTCCAACAGAAGATGTTATCGAATTTAAAAATGGAAAAGAAAAAATTAGTGAAAGAAGTTTGTATTCAGGATACGTGTTTGCAAATCTTGATTTAAATACGGAACTTTGGCACCGAATTCAATCTCTTCCAAAAGTAGGACGTTTTATTGGGGAATCAAAAAAACCAACCCCTTTAACAGAAAAAGATATCAATTTAATTTTGGAAAAAGTTCATAATCGTGCAGCTCCTAAACCAAAAATTTCTTTTGAAGAAGGAGAAAATGTAAGAATCACTGAAGGCCCATTTGCGAATTTTACTGCTATTGTAGAAGAATATGATATGGTTAGAGGCTTATTAAAATTAAATGTTTCTATTTTTGGACGTTCAACTCCAGTGGAGATTTTGTATTCTCAAGTTGAGAAAATAATTTAAATTTATTAAGGAGAATTGTTATGGCTAAGAAAGTTGTAGGCGAAATTAAATTACAAATTGCTGCCACTAAAGCAAATCCATCGCCACCAGTTGGCCCTGCTTTGGGACAGCAAGGTGTTAATATTATGGAATTTTGTAAAGCTTTTAATGAAAGAACAAAGGATATGGCAGGTTTTAATATCCCTGTTGTTATCACAGTTTATGCAGATAAGAGTTTTACTTTTATTACAAAACAACCACCAGCTACAGATTTAATCAAAAAAGCAGCTGGTATTTCTAAAGGTACAGATAATCCTTTAAAAAATAAAGTGGGTAAATTAACTCGTGCTCAAGTTTTAGAAATTGTTGATAAAAAAATTGCGGATTTAAACACTAAAGATAGAGACCAAGCAGCAAAAATTATTGCTGGTTCAGCTCGTTCTATGGGTGTTGAAATCGTTGATTAATCCTTTTGACCGCTAAAGTAAAAAGCGGTAGCACTTTAAAAATGCGGAGAGTATAAAAATGGCTAAAATGGTAAAAAGATTAAAAAATTTATTAGAGAAAATTGATTCAAATAAAATTTACAGTCTTAATGAGGCAATAGAAACAGTTAAAGAGTTAAAATCAGCAAAATTTGATGAAACTGTCGAAATTGCTTTAAAATTAAACGTTGATCCAAGACACGCTGATCAAATGGTAAGAGGATCTGTTGTACTTCCTGCTGGAACAGGCAAAAAAGTTCGTGTAGCTGTTATTGCAAAAGATGCTAAAGCAGACGAAGCTAAAAATGCTGGAGCAGATATTGTTGGAAGCGATGATTTAGTTGAAGAAATTCAAAAAGGAAATATGAATTTTGACGTATTGATTGCGACTCCAAATTTAATGGGTTTAGTAGGTAAAGTAGGTAGAATTTTAGGTCCTAAAGGTTTAATGCCAAATCCAAAAACTGGAACAGTAACTATGGATGTTGCACAAGCTGTAAATAACGCTAAAAGCGGGCAAGTAAATTTTAGAGTTGATAAACAAGGAAATATCCATGCTGGACTTGGAAAAGTAAGTTTTTCTAAAGAGCAATTATGGGACAATATCTCAACTTTTATAAAAGCTATTAACAAACATAAACCAGCTGCAGCAAAAGGTAGATATATTAAAAGCGCTGCTTTATCTTTAACTATGAGTCCATCGGTAAAACTTGAAATTCAAGAGTTACTTGATATGAAATAAAGAGTTGTCAAAAACTCTTTATTTTTTTGAAATAAACATTTGAGAAAATGTTAATTTTTTTGAAATGTTTATTTTAGATTGAAGATAGTCGAGGCGTAAGCTTAATTGGAAAATTTCCTCTCTACTTGAAATCTCAATCGGAAAGGAGAAAATGTGACTAGAAGCGAAAAAGTTGAAGTTATTGCTAAGCTTGAAGAAAATTTCAAAGCTAGTGAAGCTATTATAGTTTGCGACTATAAGGGTTTATCTACTAAGAAATTGGAAGAACTTAGAAATAATGCAAGAGAAAATAATGTAAAAGTTCAAATTATTAAAAATACTTTGGCTAACATTGCTCTTAATAATTCCGGAAAAACAGGTCTAGTTCTTAAAGATGCCAATATTTATCTTTGGGGAGAAGATCAACTTAGTGTTTCAAAAGTAGCTGCTAAATTTGAAGAAAACAATGAAAAATTTCAAATTAAAACTGCTTTTGTTGATGGTGAAGTTGCAGACGTTGCTAAGGTTAAAGCCTTGGCTAAAATGCCTTCACGCAATGAGTTGCTTGCTATGCTTTTGCAAGTTTGGAAAGCGCCAATTGCCAACTTTACTATTGGTTTAAATGCGCTAAAAAATAAAAAAGAAACTGAATAAAAAGGATTTAAAATGGCAATTTCAAAAGAAGATGTATTAGAATATATTTCAAATTTAAGTGTTCTTGAGCTTTCTGAGCTTGTAAAAGAATTTGAAGAGAAATTCGGTGTATCAGCTGCTCCGGTAATGGTAGCTGGCGGTGCAGCAGCAGGTGGCGGTGCAGCAGCTGCTGAGGAAAAAACAGAATTTGATATTGTTTTAACTGACGGCGGTGCTAAAAAAATCGAAGTAATTAAAATTGTTAGAGCTTTAACAGGTCTTGGACTTAAAGAAGCTAAAGATGCTGTAGAGCAAACTCCTTCAACTTTAAAAGAAGGTGTAGCTAAAGCTGAGGCAGAAGAAGCTAAAAAACAACTTGAAGAAGCTGGTGCTAAAGTAGAACTTAAATAATTTAATTTTTTAAATTGGATTTAGTTTAAGAAGATTTGTTTTTAACAAGTCTTCTTTTTTTGTTTTTACCTAGTTTTTAGGTCTTCTTTTTTAAATTTACAAAATTTACCATGAGGTATATGCAAATGTTAGATAATAAATTAAGAAATCGTTTAAGAGTAGATTTCTCCAATATTTCAAAACAAATAGAAATTCCAAATCTTTTACAATTACAAAAAGCTAGTTTTGATTATTTTTTAAATTTTAATAATGGTGAAAGTGGTATAGAAAAAGTTTTTAAATCAATTTTTCCAATACATGATCCGCAAAATAGATTGAGTCTAGAATATGTAAATAGTGAAATAGGCAAACCAAAATACACTATTCGCGAATGTATGGAAAGAGGTTTAACTTACTCTGTAAATTTAAAAATGAAAATCCGTCTTACTTTACATGAAAGAGATGAAAAGACAGGTGAGAAAGTCGGTATAAAAGATATTAAAGAGCAAGAAATTTATATCAGAGAAATTCCATTAATGACAGATCGTGTGTCTTTTATTATTAATGGAGTAGAAAGAGTTGTTGTTAATCAGCTTCATAGAAGTCCTGGTGTAATTTTTAAAGAAGAAGAAAGTTCAACAGTAGCTAATAAGCTTGTTTATACGGCACAAATTATTCCTGATCGTGGTTCTTGGTTGTATTTCGAATATGACGCTAAAGATGTGCTTTATGTGAGAATTAACAAAAGAAGAAAAGTGCCTATAACTATGCTTTTTAGAGCATTAGGGTATAAAAAACAAGATATTATAAAGCTATTTTACCCTATTCAAACAATTCATGTTAAAAAAGATAAATTCTTGACCGAATTTAATCCTAGTGATTTTATGGATAGAATAGAATACGATATTAAAGATGAAAAAGGTAAAGTTGTCCATCAAGCGGGAAAAAGATTGACAAAGAAAAAAGCCGAGCAATTGATTAAAGATGGATTGAAATGGATAGAGTATCCAGTAGAGGTTTTATTGAATCGTTATTTGGCAAATCCTATTTTTGATAAAAATAGTGGCGAAATACTTTTTGATTCTCTAACGCTTATCGATGAAAGCAAACTTGCAAAAATTAAAGAGCAAAAAAGTTTTGAAATTGCAAATGATTTAGCTAATGGTGTGGATACTGCTATTATCAACTCATTTATACAAGATAATGAAACTTTAAAACTATTAAAACAAACTGAAAATATTGAAGATGAAAATGATCTAGCTGCAATAAGAATTTATAAAGTTATGAGACCTGGTGAACCAGTAGTTAAAGATGCGGCAAAAACTTTCGTTAATGATTTATTTTTCAATCCAGAAAGATACGATTTAACCAAAGTTGGTCGTATGAAAATGAATCATAAATTAGGTCTTGATGTTCCTGAATATGTAACCGTTTTAACCAATGAAGATATTATTAAAACTGCAAAGTATTTGATCAAGGTTAAAAATGGCAAGGGTCATATTGATGATAGAGATCATTTAGGAAATCGTCGTATTAGATCTATAGGTGAACTTTTGGCTAATGAGCTTCATTTAGGATTGGCAAAAATGCAAAAAGCTATCCGAGATAAATTCACCTCTTTAAATTCGGATATTGATAAAGTTATGCCTTATGATTTAATCAATCCTAAGATGATCACTACAACAATTATTGAATTTTTCACAGGTGGACAACTTTCTCAATTTATGGATCAAACAAACCCGCTAAGCGAGATCACTCATAAGCGTCGTTTATCTGCGCTTGGTGAAGGAGGACTTGTTAAAGAAAGAGCAGGTTTTGAAGTTAGAGATGTTCATGCGACTCATTATGGTAGAATTTGTCCAGTAGAAACCCCAGAAGGGCAAAATATTGGTTTGATTAATACTCTTTCAACTTATGCTAAAGTGAATGAACTCGGTTTTGTTGAAGCACCTTATAAAAAAGTTGAAAATGGAAAAGTTACTGATGAAATTGTTTATTTAACTGCTACACAAGAAGAAGGTTTATTTATTGCACCTGCTTCCACTAAGGTAGATGCTAAGGGTAATATCGTTGAAGAATTCGTTGAAGCAAGACAAGATGGAGAAACTATTCTAGCTAAAAGAGAAGAAGTTCAACTTATCGATCTTTGTTCAGGTATGGTTGTTGGGGTTGCAGCTTCTTTGATTCCTTTCTTGGAGCATGATGATGCAAACAGGGCTTTGATGGGTTCTAACATGCAACGTCAAGCTGTTCCTCTTTTAACTTCAAGTGCTCCTATTGTAGGTACTGGAATGGAGAGTACTATCGCGCGTGATGCTTGGGAAGCTGTTAAAGCTAAGCGTGGCGGTGTAGTAGAAAAAGTAGATAATAAAAGTATTTTTATCTTGGGTGAAGATGAAAAAGGTCCTTTTATTGATCACTATATTATGGAGAAAAATTTACGCACTAACCAAAATACAAATTATATTCAACATCCTATTGTTAAAAAGGGAGAAGTGGTTAAAGCAGGGCAAATTATTGCTGATGGTCCTTCTATGGATCAAGGGGAATTGGCTATCGGAAAAAATGCTTTAATTGCTTTTATGCCTTGGAATGGTTATAACTATGAGGACGCTATCGTAGTAAGTGAAAGAATTATTCGTGAAGATACATTCACAAGCGTTCATATCTATGAAAAAGAAATTGAAGCTAGAGAATTAAAAGATGGTATAGAAGAAATCACCAAAGATATACCAAATGTTAAAGAAGAAGATGTTGCTCATTTAGATGAAAGTGGAATTGCAAAAATAGGAACTCATATTAAACCGGGTATGATTTTGGTTGGAAAAGTTTCACCAAAAGGTGAAGTTAAGCCAACACCAGAGGAAAGACTTTTAAGAGCTATTTTTGGTGAAAAAGCAGGCCATGTCGTAAATAAGTCTTTGTATGCTACTGCTTCATTAGAAGGTGTAGTTGTAGATGTAAAAATATTTACTAAAAAAGGTTATGAAAAAGACGAAAGAGCTTTAAAAGCGTATGATAAAGAAAAAATGTCTTTAGAAAAAGAACATCACGATAGACTTTTGATGATGGATAGAGAGGAAATGCTTAGAGTTTGTGCTTTATTGTCTAAATCAACTTTAACCAGCAGTCAAAAAATCGGTGATAAAACTTATAAAAAAGGTGAGAAAGCTGATTTAAGCGATTTAGAAAAAATCAATCGTTTTACACTTACTACTATTATTAAAGCTTATTCTAAAGAAGTTCAAAAACAATATGAAGATTTGAAAAATCATTTCCAAAATGAAAAGAAAAAACTAAAAGCTGAACATGATGAAAAACTTGAAATTTTAGAAAAAGATGATATCTTACCAAGTGGAGTAGTAAAACTTGTAAAAGTTTATATTGCTACAAAACGAAAGCTAAAAGTGGGCGATAAAATGGCAGGACGCCATGGAAATAAAGGTATTGTTTCTACCATAATCCCAGAAGTTGATATGCCTTATCTTGCAAATGGAAAAAGTGTAGATATTGCACTCAATCCTTTAGGGGTTCCAAGTCGTATGAATATAGGTCAAATTTTGGAAAGTCATTTAGGACTTGTTGGATTAAGACTTGGGGGGCAAATTCAAGAAATCTTTGATAGAAAACAAAAAGATTTCATTAAAGAATTAAGAGCAAAAATGCTTGAAATTTGTTCTATTCCAAGACTTGTAAATGAAAAAGAATTTATTAAAAAATTAAGTGATGAAGAACTTTTAGATTATGCTAGAGATTGGAGCAAGGGGGTTAAATTTGCAACTCCTGTTTTTGAAGGTGTCAATATAGAGGAATTTAAAAAATTGTTTGAATTAGCAAAAATTGACATGGATGGAAAAACAGAGCTTTACGATGGAAGAACTGGTGAAAAGATAGCAGAGCGTGTTCATGTGGGATGTATGTATATGTTAAAACTTCACCACTTAGTCGATGAAAAAGTTCATGCAAGAAGTACAGGACCTTACAGTCTTGTAACTCAACAACCAGTTGGCGGTAAGGCACTTTTTGGAGGTCAAAGATTTGGAGAAATGGAAGTGTGGGCGCTTGAAGCTTATGGAGCGGCACATACTTTAAGAGAAATGCTAACTATTAAATCAGATGACGTAGAGGGTAGATTTAATGCTTATAAAGCAATTACCAAAGGAGAGAATGTTCCAGCGACAGGAATTCCTGAAACATTTTTTGTTTTAACTAATGAACTTAAATCACTTGCATTAGATGTTGAGATTTTTGATAAGGATGAGGACAATGAGTAAATTTAAAGTCATAGAAGTAAAAGAAGATGCTAGACCTAGAGATTTTGAAGCTTTTCAACTAAGGCTTGCTAGTCCTGAAAAAATAAAATCTTGGTCTTATGGAGAAGTAAAAAAACCAGAAACGATCAATTATAGAACTTTAAAACCTGAAAGAGACGGTCTTTTTTGTGCTAAAATTTTTGGTCCTATCCGTGATTATGAATGTCTTTGCGGTAAATATAAAAAAATGCGTTTTAAAGGTGTTAAATGTGAAAAATGTGGCGTTGAAGTTGCTAATTCTAAAGTTCGTCGCTCAAGAATGGGGCATATTGAACTTGTAACTCCAGTAGCGCATATTTGGTATGTGAATTCTTTACCAAGTCGTATAGGCACACTTTTAGGTGTAAAGATGAAAGATCTTGAGCGTGTGCTTTATTATGAAGCTTATATTGTTGAAAATGCTGGTGATGCATATTATGATAATGAAAATACTAAAAAAGTTGAATATTGTGATGTTTTAAATGAAGAACAATATCAAAATTTAATGCAGCGTTATGAAAGTAGTGGTTTTAAAGCAAGAATGGGTGGAGAGGTTGTTCGAGATTTATTGGCTAATTTGGATCTTGTAGCTCTTTTAAATCAATTAAAAGAAGAAATGGCCGCAACTAATTCAGAAGCAAAGAAAAAGACTATCATTAAACGTTTAAAAGTGGTTGAGAATTTTTTAAATTCAAATTCTAACACTGATGTTGATAGTGAAAATGCAGTTCCTAATCGCCCAGAATGGATGATGATAACTAATTTACCAGTATTGCCACCAGATTTGCGTCCTTTGGTTGCCCTAGATGGTGGAAAATTTGCGGTTTCTGATGTAAATGATTTATATCGTCGTGTTATCAATAGAAATACTCGTCTTAAAAAGCTTATGGAACTTGATGCACCAGAAATCATTATAAGAAATGAAAAAAGAATGCTTCAAGAAGCAGTAGATGCTTTATTTGATAATGGTCGTCGTGCTAATGCAGTTAAGGGAGCCAATAAGCGTCCTTTAAAATCTTTAAGTGAAATTATCAAAGGTAAGCAAGGACGTTTTAGACAAAACTTGCTTGGAAAAAGGGTTGACTTTTCGGGACGTAGTGTTATTGTTGTAGGTCCAAAATTAAGAATGGATCAATGCGGTCTGCCTAAAAAAATGGCTTTAGAGCT
Organism: Campylobacter sp. B0100352/1; assembly: GCF_020135855.1. NCBI lineage: Bacteria > Pseudomonadati > Campylobacterota > Epsilonproteobacteria > Campylobacterales > Campylobacteraceae > Campylobacter > Campylobacter sp. B0100352/1. The sequence continues at coordinate 3,105 of NZ_JACHTP010000014.1, read as the reverse complement.
TTTTAAACCACATTTATTAGCTAAGCTTGAAGAAAAAGGTTACGCAACAACCGTTAAGCAAGCAAAAAAAATGATAGAGAATAAAACCAATGAAGTTTGGGAATGTTTAGAAGAGGTTGTAAAAGGTCATCCTGTTATGCTAAACCGTGCTCCAACTTTACATAAGCTTTCTATTCAAGCTTTTCATCCGGTTTTAGTTGAAGGTAAAGCGATACAATTACATCCTTTAGTATGTGCTGCTTTTAACGCAGACTTTGATGGGGATCAAATGGCAGTACATGTGCCGCTTTCTCAAGAAGCCATTGCAGAATGTAAGGTGCTTATGCTTTCTTCGATGAATATTCTTTTACCAGCGAGTGGTAAATCAGTAACTGTTCCTTCGCAAGATATGGTTTTGGGGATTTATTATCTTTCCTTGGAAAAAGCAGAAGCAAAAGGATCTCATAAAATTTGCACAGGCATTGATGAAGTAATGATGGCACTTGAAAGCAAATGTTTAGATATTCATGCAAGTATACAAACTGTTGTTGATGGTAGAAAGATTACAACGACAGCAGGAAGACTTATTATAAAATCTATTTTACCTGATTTTGTTCCTGAAGCTAACTGGAATAAAGTTTTAAAGAAAAAAGATATAGCAGCACTTGTTGATTATGTTTATAAACAAGGCGGATTGGAAATCACAGCTAACTTTTTAGATAGACTCAAGAATTTAGGTTTTGAATATGCCACAAAAGCGGGTGTTTCTATCTCTATAGCAGATATTATTGTTCCTGATGATAAGCAAAAGGCTATTGATGCAGCTAAAAAGCAAGTTAGGGAAATTCAAAATTCTTATAATCTTGGTTTAATAACCTCTGGAGAAAGATATAATAAGATTATTGATATTTGGAAAAGTACAAATAATCTTCTTTCAAAAGAAATGATGAAGTTGGTTGAAAAAGATAAAGATGGCTTTAACTCCATTTATATGATGGCGGATTCTGGAGCTAGGGGTAGTGCAGCGCAAATTTCTCAGCTTGCTGCAATGAGAGGACTTATGACTAAGCCAGATGGTTCTATTATTGAAACTCCTATTATTTCAAATTTCCGCGAAGGTTTGAATGTGCTTGAGTATTTTATATCTACTCACGGTGCTAGAAAAGGTCTTGCAGATACAGCACTTAAAACCGCAAATGCAGGTTATTTGACAAGAAAATTAATTGATGTTGCACAAAATGTGAAAATTACCATGGAAGATTGTGGTACACATGAGGGAGTAGAAATCAATGAAATTACTGCCGATAGTTCTATAATAGAAACATTGGAAGAAAGAGTTTTAGGAAGAGTTTTAGCAGAGGATGTGATCGATCCTATTACAAATTCTGTTCTCTTTACAGAAGGTACTTTGATTGATGAAGAAAAAGCAAGAATGTTTAGTGAGAATGGTATTAAGAGTGTGAATATCCGAACCCCAATTACTTGTAAAGCTAAAAAAGGAATTTGTGCTAAATGTTATGGTGTAAATCTTGGCGAAGGAAAACTTGTTAAGCCAGGTGAAGCTGTTGGTATTATTTCTGCACAGTCTATTGGAGAGCCTGGTACTCAGCTTACGTTAAGAACTTTCCATAGTGGTGGGACTGCAAGTACAGATTTGCAAGATAGACAAGTTAGTGCTCAAAAAGAAGGTTTTATAAGATTTTATAATTTAAAAACTTATAAAAACAAAGAAGGAAAAATGATAGTTGCAAATCGTAGAAATGCAGCTATTTTATTAGTAGAACCAAAAATAAAAGCTCCATTTAAAGGGGTAATCAGTATAGAAAATATCCATGAAGATGTGATTGTTTCCATTAAGGATAAAAAGCAAGAAATTAAATATACGCTTAGAAAATATGATCTGGCAAAAGCAAATGAGTTAGCAGGAGTTAGTGGAAACATAGATGGCAAATTATATCTTCCTTATCAAAATGGTACCGAAGTTGATGAAAATGAAAGCATTGTAGAGGTTATCAAGGAAGGATGGAATATTCCTAATCGTATTCCATTTGCAAGTGAAATTTTAGTTAAAGATGGTGATCCAGTTGTACAAAATATCAAAGCAGGTGAAAAAGGCACCTTGAAATTTTATGTTCTTAAGGGCGATGGTCTTGATAGAGTTAAAAATATTAAAAAAGGTGATATAGTTAAAGAGAAAGGTTTCTTTGTTGTTATTGCTGATGAAAATGGAAGAGAAGCAAAAAGGCATTATATTCCAAGAGAATCAAAAATTGAATTCAATGATAGTGCCCTTATTGAAGATTCTAGTGTTATCATAGCGAGTGCTCCAAAAAAAGAAAGTATTGTTATTGCAGAATGGGATGCTTATAACAATACCGTTATTGCTGAAATTGATGGAACTATAAGTTTTGAAGATATTGAGGCAGGTTATAGTGCCGATGAACAAGTTGATGAAGCAACAGGTAAGCGATCTTTAGTGATCAATGAATATCTTCCAAGTGGCGTTAGACCAACTTTAGTGATTGCTGGAAAAGGTAATAAGGCGGTGCGTTATCAATTAGAGCCAAAAACGGTTATTTTTGTACATGATGGTGATAAGGTTTCACAAGCTGATATTTTGGCAAAAATTCCAAAAGCCGCTGCAAAATCTAAAGATATTACAGGAGGTCTTCCAAGAGTTTCCGAGCTATTTGAAGCAAGAAAGCCAAAAAATGCTGCTGTGATTGCTGAAATTGATGGTGTAGTTCGTTTTGATAAACCATTGCGTTCAAAAGAAAGAATAGTAATTCAGGCGGAAGATAGCACAAGTGTTGAATATTTAATTGATAAATCAAAACATATACAAGTTAGAGATGGTGAATTTATACACGCTGGAGAAAAACTAACCGATGGTGTGGTTTCAAGTCATGATATACTTAAAATTTTGGGTGAAAAGGCCTTGCATTATTATTTAATTTCTGAAATTCAGCAAGTTTATAGAGGACAAGGTGTTGTGATTTCAGATAAACATATTGAAGTTATTGTTTCACAAATGTTAAGGCAAGTAAAAGTTGTTGATAGTGGGCATACTAAATTTATAGAAGGTGATTTAATATCTAGACGTAAATTTAGGGAAGAAAATGAAAG
>NZ_JACHTP010000013.1:0-43380 GCF_020135855.1 Campylobacter sp. B0100352/1 | reverse complement strand
CAAATTTTTGCTCTTCTGAAAGAAGAAAATCGTGCAATAAATTTTCACCCTCTGAATTTTTAAGATTAGGATCTGCTCCAAGTTCTAGTAAAAAATGCAAAAGTTCTAATTTATTAGCCCTTTCTATTTTAGTGGCATCAAGAAGATAATTGGTTTCAAAGATCAAAGGTTCATACCGTCCTTCCTTGCCTTGATAAAAGTAAGCATTGATATTAGCTCCCTTATCCACTAAAAGTTTAATGATTTTTTTTGTTTTTTCCAAAACTATGTGATGATCTTCATCTTCTATTGTAAAACTAATAAGAGTCAATAAAAAATTCAACCATTTTTGATCTTTTATGAATTGCAAAATAAATTCATGAAATTCATGATCATATAATTCGTGACCACCAAATAAGTGAGAAGCCATATCAGGTCTTTGGTATGGATATAAGTCATAAACATCTTTACCTTTTGGATCTTCTATAATATACATTGTATTTAAATCTGTTTTTTTAACATATTCTTGCCATTCTTGATAATATTTATCTTTAATACTATGCTTAATTTCTGTATCAAAAAACCATTGAAGCATAGAATTTGCTTGAAATTCTTCATAAGAGATGATTTTTTCTTCAGCCATTTGTTTTCCTTTTTTGTATAATTGATGTTGATTATTCTTAAATCCAGCACCTCAAAACTATTTTTTAATACTAGATATTATATCTAATGTAAGCAATATAGATATATCTTCAGCGACTTTGATAAACCTTTTATAAAAATAGCTATTCTTATCTATTTTCAATTTATTTTTAGCTACAACTTTCTTGTAATTATTTATATATTTATCCAAAATAATTTTATAAATAGTTGCAAACTCGGTATTATTTATTATATTGGGATTTTTTGTATCTAATAAATCAATATCTATCTTGTTTTTTACAATATAACCCATTACATCTTTTTTCATTTTATACAAATAATTAACCAAAGTGATAAATTTGATAAAACCAAACAATGTTATGCACTCATCATTAAGCGTATATATATTTAATTTGTCATTTTTAATATCTTTTTTTACATCATAATGCCCTATGATCTTAATATAACTTGGTTTAAATAGATTATATTTAAAAATGATTATACTAAAATACCCCGCTATATTAAATATTATTCTATCATCGTTAAAGGAGGATACTTCAATATCATCTGCTAATTCATTACAATAAATACACAATAAACAAATAATGGCTTCAATATTGTTTTTAACATGATTATCTAACCTTAGATTTTCATATTTCTTTAACATTAATTTTAATTTATGGGTTTTGTTTATTAACTTATTAAATTCACTTCTATCAATATTCACATAATCTAAACCGTTGTAATCAGGATTAAAATATGGTAGTCTGGTATTGATAAGATTATTATAAGACTCATTTACAAACATAGTATCCGATGAAATACTATCATACCAAATATACTCGGTAAATTTAATAACTGGATGATTTAATTTAAACACTTTAAAAAAATTCAAAGTGTAATAAAATCCTTGTATTGAAAAAACCCCTTGATAATTATCTAATTCTATATCAGGTAACTCTGGATTTATAAAGTTTATAAATGTTGTACTAGATACGATATCATATTCGGTAAGAGTTCTCTCTCTATCATTATTGAATAAAATTCTAATTAAATACAATATAAAACTATTATATTCACTTGATGCTTCTTTTTTGATATTAAATATATCTTTTAAGCTCACAGGTATTTTTTTCATGTTTTTCCCTTTTTAACATTACATTACAAAAATTAAGATTATTTAATGTGTATTTTAGCATATATTTATTGTTTTTGCTTTTAATAAAATTTAAATAAGTATATTTTTTCTTTGATTAAAATTTTATCGCGATTAAAAATGAGAAAAATGAAGTGGTGCGGATGAAAGGACTTGAACCTTCACGCATTGCTGCACCAGATCCTAAGTCTGGCGTGTCTGCCAATTTCACCACATCCGCAAAAGTGGTACGCTCAAGAGGATTCGAACCTCTGACCTACGGCTTAGAAGGCCGTTGCTCTATCCAGCTGAGCTATGAACGCATAAAAGGTTGGTACGCCCGATAGGAATCGAACCCATAACCTACAGATCCGAAGTCTGTCGCTCTATCCAGTTGAGCTACGGGCGCTCTGATGGGGTGAGTGATGGGAATCGAACCCACGACCCTCAGGACCACAATCTGATGCTCTAACCGACTGAGCTACACTCACCATTTTATAATTAAAATGGTCGGGGTGAAAGGATTCGAACCTTCGGCCCCTTGGTCCCAAACCAAGTGCGCTAACCAGACTGCGCTACACCCCGAATTTAAAAACTAGTATTCTATCAAAAAAGAAATCATAAGTCAAGAAATTTATTCTCTAATGCGTAAAAAAACTGGAAAACGCGGAAGTGAATTTTTAGTCAATCCGCTGAATTTATAAGTAATAATAGTTCCTATAGAAGGTGGATTTTTTCTATCTTGATCCTTTAAACCACTGCCTATTTTAATGATTTTGCCATCCATTGTTTTACATATTAAAGCACCGATTTGATTTTCAAACCTTCCCTTGCCTTTTGTATAGCCGATCACCTGACATTCTGCATCGTTATAGGGTTTTAATTTTAAAGCTTGTTTGCTTCTGCCTTTTTCATAAGGATTTAAACTTTTGCGTATAACCACACCTTCACCTTTGTTTTTTACAATATTCTCGTAAAATTCATTTAAATGTTTTTCATTTTCAATAGGAATTTGTGGAATGATTTTTATATATGGATTAGGATTTTTTTGTAAATATTTTTGTAAAACTTGAAGTCTGTTTTCAAGGTTGCAAGGATTGAGATCGAATTCTTCACAAGCATTAGGCACGTCAAAAACATTATAGCTTACTTTTTTCCATAAATTTTCATCCGAGTGTGTTGTTCTTATGAGAGAAGAGATTAAATCAAATTGATTTCTACTTATCCAAAGTTCCCCATCAAGAGCAAAAGGAGGAAAATTTTTCATAAAAAAAGAAGGTGGTGTTATGGTTTGATTTTTTCGAGTTTTTAAAGATTTTCCGTCCCAAATTCCACGAACGCCATCAAGCTTTTCACTCATTACATATTCATTCAAATTTTTATTTTGAAAATCCTGCTTATTGAATTGAGTCAAAAGCAAGATTTCATCAGCAAAAACAAAAGAAGAGAAACAAATTAAAAGAAAAAATCTAATCAAGATAAATGAACCATATATCCTGTAGAATCTTTTTGTATTTCATAATTATACACACCATCGAGATAAATCACAAGTCTATAATATCCTTTATGAGATCCAAAATCTATACGTTTAAATATAGAATTTTTAAGTCGTATGTTTTTAGTCGGATAAATTGCTGTGGATTTAAAATCGATAATAATCTTACTAGGATTGCCCACTGAAAAATCGCTAATAAGATCATCTTGAGTGTTTAATTTGATTTTATTTTTATAAACAGTATAGGATATAAAATCATAAATTTTTGCAATTTGCAAAGGGATATCAACTTCAGTTGTTTTATTTGTTTCTTGGCTAGTATTTTGTGGTATAGTGACAGAAACATCTAAAATTTTTGAAGGCTCTGGGGTTTTAGAATGTGTTAAAACATAAGAATCGTGCCAATTGACACTTTTATTAATATCAACGTTTAACTTATCTTCGCTACCATCTGCTTTAACATAATGAAAAGTGATACTTTTTAAAATCCTTGCATCAGAATTAAATTTAAAAGTTCTCTCTTGAAATTCTTGCGGAACAATCATTTTTTCTTTTTTTTCCACTTTAAAAGGGTTTTCATCAGCATTTAAAAAAGATATAAAAATTAAAAATATTGTCAAAATTCTAGTTTTCATTTGGATACAATCCTTTTAATTCAAAATAATCTTTTTGGGCTTTAGCATTTTGCTTTTTAAGCAAAGATATTTGTTTGGTTAAGTCTTCTTTAGTAGCCTCCAAAGAAAGCAAAGTATCTAAGGAATATTGCCCAAAAAGCATATTCCCAAAATAAATCGCTCCAACAATAACCAATAAAGTCCAACAAAACATTTTTACAATATGAACATAAAAGCCCTTCTTTTTGGTGCTTTCATCATATTCTTTTAATAAATCACTCAGAGTTTCTCTCCTAAATACTCATCATTATCTAGCTCTATTTCAAGCAAACGATTATATTTTGCAGTTCTTTCCCCTCGTGCTAAAGCACCGGTTTTAATTTGCCCTGTATTTAAAGCAACAGCAAAATCAGCGATAAAGGTATCTTCGCTTTCTCCGCTTCTGTGAGACATAATGCATTTATAATTATTTCTTTGAGCTAAACGCACTGTTTTCATTGTCTGGGTAATAGTGCCAATTTGATTTGGCTTTATTAAAACAGCATTGGCCATTTTTTTCACAATGCCTTCTCGCAAAATATCTTCATTGGTAACAAACAAATCATCCCCAACGAGTTGAATTTTATCTCCTAATTTTTGAGTGAGTTTAATCCATCCATCAAAATCATTTTCAGCTAAACCATCTTCAATACTAAAAATAGGATATTTTGAGCAAAGTTCAATGTATTTTTCAATCAAATCATCACTAGAAAGGATTTTGCCCTCTATGTGATATTTTCCATCTTTAAAAAATTCAGTACTTGCTACATCTAAGGCTAGTTTAATATTTTTTTCATATCCAGTTTTTTTAATACATGTCATTAAAAGCTCTAAAGCTTCTTCATTGCTAGATAAATTTGGAGCAAAACCACCTTCATCTCCTAAAGCTGTAGAATGCCCAAGACTTGCTAATTCTTTTTTCAAATTAGCATAAATTTCACAAACCGATCTTAAAGCCTCTTTAAAACTTGAAAAACCAAAAGGCATAATCATAAATTCTTGAAAATCTATATTATTATTTGCGTGGGCGCCTCCATTGATAATATTACACATTGGAACAGGCAAAATGCTTGCATTAACTCCGCCCAAATAACGATACAAAGGGATATTTAAAGAATTAGCAGCAGCACGCGCTAAAGCCATAGAAACACCTAAAGTCGCATTCGCTCCAATTTTAGAATAATTATTTGTCCCATCAAGCTCTTTTAACACCTCATCAAGTTGAGTTTGATTGTAAGCATCAAGACCTATAATACTTTCAGCGATAATTTCATTCACGTTTGAAATAGCGTTTAAAACGCCTTTTCCAAAAAATCTTTCATCATTATCACGCAATTCCAAAGCCTCTTTTGAACCAGTGCTTGCACCACTTGGAACTATAGCAGATCCCACACTCCCATCATTTAGCATAATCTCCGTTTTAAGGGTGGGATTACCTCTACTGTCTAAAACTTCAAAAGCTCTTACATCTTCGATCAATAACATCTCAATCCTCTTCATCGTTTTCAGAGGCACTGATCATACCTTCAACGCCTATAGAATTTTGAATTTCTTTCGTGATTTCCTCAGCTATTTCAGGATTTTCTTTTAAAAATGCTTTTGAATTTTCTCTACCTTGTCCTAATTTTTTATCTTTGTAAGAAAACCAAGCCCCGCTTTTATCGACAATATCAAGTTTAACACCATAATCGATTAACTCGCCTTCACGACTCAAGCCTTCTCCAAACATCACATCAAATTCAGCTTGTCTAAATGGAGGAGCCACTTTATTTTTAACCACCTTCACTTTAACGCGGTTTCCTATAACCTCTTCACTTTGCTTTAAACTTGCTACTTTTCTAACATCTAAACGCACAGAAGCATAAAATTTAAGTGCATTTCCTCCAGTTGTTGTTTCTGGTGTTCCATAGCCCATAGCACCTATTTTCATACGAATTTGATTGATGAAAATAACCGTTGTATTCATCTTATGTACAATACCAGTAAGTTTTCTTAAGGCTTGCGACATCAATCTTGCTTGAAGACCCACATGCTGATCTCCCATATCGCCTTCAATTTCCGCTTTTGGTGTTAAAGCAGCGACACTATCAACAACGATAAGATCGATAGCACCACTTCTAGCGATAGTCTCTACAATTTCCAATGCTTGTTCGCCAAAATCAGGTTGAGAGATATAAAGATTATCCGTATCAACGCCTAAATTTCTTGCATATTTAACATCCAATGCGTGTTCTGCATCGATAAAAGCACAAATTCCACCTGCTTTTTGACATTCTGCGATAATATGAAGAGTAAGGGTTGTTTTACCAGAACTCTCAGGTCCATAAATTTCAATAATTCTTCCTTTAGGCACACCTCCTATACCTAAAGCAAGATCTAAGCCAACCGATCCAGTGCTTATGCTATCAATTTGTTCAACTTCCTTATCTCCTAGCCTTAAAATTGTTCCTTTTCCAAAAGCTTTATCAAGGCTTTTTAAGGCTGCATCTAAAGATTTTTTCTTATTGTCGTCCATTATATTCCTTAAAAAATTTTAATTTAAGAATTCTACAAAATAAAATTAAATAATGTTTTATTTTTATAAATTTTTAAATGAAATTTTATAAAATAGTTTCAATAAAAAATTTACTCAAGGTTAAACTACACAATGAAAAAAACGATAACAGTCGCACACTCTCCCGATGCTGATGATATATTTATGTTTATGGCGATTCACTTTGGTTGGGTGGGCAATCATTTTAATTATAAAAATACTGCTTTAGATATACAAACCCTTAATGAATTTGCCTTAAAAAATGAATTTGACGCCACAGCCATTTCTTTTGGACTTTATCCATTAATCGCCAAAGAATATGCACTTTTACGCACAGCAGTAAGCTTTGGACAAGGTTATGGGCCTAAATTGATTAAGAAAAAAAATGTTCAATTAAAAAGGAATTTTAAAGTCGCTCTTAGTGGAGCTAATACAACCAATGCTTTAATTTTCCGTATGAAATATCCTGAAGCTAGGATTATTTATAAAAACTTTTTAGATATTGAAAATTCGGTTTTAAGTGGAGAAGTAGATGCTGGAGTATTGATCCATGAAAGCATTTTGGATTTTGATCAAAATCTTTGTGTGGAAGCTGAAATTTGGGATATATGGCTAGAATTAGCCAAAGAAAATTTACCCCTACCTTTAGGTGGAATGGCTTTACGCAGATCTTTACCTTTAAATGATGCTATTGAAATTGAAAAAGATTTAACTCTTGCGGTAAAAATCGCTGATTCAAATCGCAAAATTATAGCTCCAATGCTACTAGAAAGAAATCTTATTCGTGTAGATAAAGACAAGCTTGATACTTATCTTAATCTTTATGCAAATAAAAATTCGATTAGCATGGATGAAACACAATTTAAAGCTATTGATACCTTATTTAAATTAGGATATGATTATAAATTTTATGATAAGATTATAAATGTAAATGATTATCTCATACCTAGCGAATATGAACAAGCAAGAAATTCTTAAGGGGAAAACATGGATGAAGGTACTTTAGTTGGATTAGGAGTTCAAACTTTTAAAATCACACTTTTACTATCTTTACCTATGCTTTTGGCGGGTTTAATTGCGGGTTTGATTATCAGTATATTTCAAGCGACAACACAAATCAATGAAATGACACTTTCTTTTGTGCCTAAAATCATTTTAGTGGTTATTGTAATCATCTTCTTAATGCCTTGGATGACGACTACGATGATTGATTTTACTCAAAACATTCTCAATCAAATTCCAACTTTTATTAAATGATTATTGATTTTAAAAAATATTCATCCGTTCGCATAGGCAATGAATTTGAAGTTCAAATTTTAGATCAAATCAGTGATTTTGAAGGTTTTTTAATAGGAGGGGCTAACAATTTACTCGTAAGCCCTAAGCCAAAAAATATAGGAATTTTAGGTGAAAAATTTGATTTCATTGAAATTCTAGATCAAAAATCAGATTTTTTACATCTTCGTATAGGATGTAAAACTAATTCTAGAAAAATATATAATTTTGCCAAACAAAATAATCTTTGCGGCTTTGAATATCTTAGTAAAATTCCTGGTACCCTAGGAGGACTTTTGAAAATGAATGCGGGGCTTAAAGGAGAATGCATCAGTCAAAATTTAATTAAAATCGCCACTTCAAAAGGCGAAATTTTACGTGAAAATATCGATTTTGATTATAGGTTTTGTCCTTTAAAAGTGCTTTTTTTTTGGGCGGAATTTAAATTAGAATTTAGCTTTGATCACGCAAAAGATGAAGCTTTAAAAAATGCTAGAAATAATCAACCTAGCGGGGCAAGTTTTGGATCTATTTTTAAAAATCCTCAAGGAGATTTTGCTGGACGCTTGATTGAAGCAGTTGGCTTAAAGGGTTTTAGCAAAGGCGATGCGATGCTAAGCGATAAACACGCTAATTTTCTCATCAATAAAAAAAATGCAAGTTATGAAGATGCGATCTTTTTGATCGAGCTAGCAAGAAAAAAAGTTTTTGAAGAATTTGGAATCATGCTAGAAAATGAAGTTATTATCATTTAATTTTTTGTTCTTATTAATTTAAACACAGGAAAAAATATGCAAATTTATATCAATTTAGAAGAGATGAATAAATGGCAAATCAAAGACGAACTTAGAAAAATCTTATCTCGACTTGATCCTATAAGCGCACATGAAATAGCAAAAGAATTAAGAGAGGAATTTTTAAGTATAGAGGAACTACAAGAAAAAATTAAAAACATTAATGCATAAGCGTTAATGTTTTTACTTCCTTAAGGATAACTTCTGATAGCATTTTAGGCATTTGATCTATGATATTTTGATAGTTTTTGCTTGAATTTTTAGGATCAAGAGCAAAATTTAATTTCACATTTTTTGCCTGAAGAATTTTGCCATTACTTAAAGCAATAATCTTAAAATTGATTTTAGCAACAGCATCTTTAGTTACGGTTATAAAATAGTTTGTGGTATTGACATAAAAATCATCTAAATTAACTACGATAAGATAATCTATAAATTTAGCATAAATTTTATTTTTATCTCTCTCATGTTTTAAAAAAGGGCTAACATTGATCAGTTTAGCATCTTTAGGGCTAAATCTTGATAAAATTTTAGGACTTTGATACAAACCATTTGCTACAGAATTTGCAAAATTTAGATTTAAAGCATTGATCAATCTTTTAGAAAATAAAGTTGAAAAGTCTCTAGCTTCAACTCTAAGCCCATCGGATAGATACCCAAAATTTATTCTAAAGCTTAAAACAATAGCAAAATCTTTATCTTTATCCTTGGTTAAAGCAGGTTTTTTTTCAATCAAACTCGAGCTATCAAAAACAGCTTTTTGATTGTCTAAACTAGAATTAATTGGATTTTGTCCAAGATCTATCAATTCAAAATTATCTTCACTTGGCTTTAGCTTAATAATCTTTTTTTGCGACAAATCATTAGCAAAAAGATTAAAATTTAAAAACAAACTTATAAATAAAATAAAAACTAATCTCATTGATAACCCTTGATTATTATAAAAAATCTTTCAAAAAACTTTTTTGAGAAACACATATAAAAAATTGCGATCTATGCTCTAAAGGACTATAAGGAATTAAATTTTGATCCAACATCCCCATAAATCCACCATTTAAATTGACCAAAAAATCTCCCGCTGCTATATCCCAAATATTTAACCTCTCAAGACGTCTATAAATTCCTGCTCTGCCCTCTAAAATAGCACAAAATTTAAGCCCTGAACCAATATTAACAGCCTCTAATTTATGTTTTTGTGCGAATTCTAAATCCGTTTTACTTAAATGATTTACACTCAATAAGGCTTTAAACTGATTATCTTTAAACCATTTTTCATCTATATTTAAAAACTCATCATTTTTATAGACTTTACTTTCTTTATGTCCATAATAAATATCTTCGGTTGATGGATTTTTAATAAGCGATAAAATAGGTCTATTCTCATGAATTAAAGAAATCATGATGCAAAATTCATCCGAACCTTTTAAAAATCCACTCGTGCCATCAAGTGGATCGATAAGCCAAAAAGTTTGCAAATTTTCACTTTCTTTTCGGCTTAGAATTTTTTCTTCAGATAAAACCTTTATATCTGTTTTTCCTAAAATATCATTTAAAATTTGATCGGATGCTAAATCAGCTGAAGTTAAAGCCGAGCCATCCTCTTTTTTCCAATCTTTTAAATTTTTTCGCTCTTGCATAATAGCCTTAGAAGCTTTATTTGCTGCTTCAATAGCAAGTTCTAACCAATAATCTAAGCGCATCACTTTCCTTAAATTTAAAACTTTAATCCAATATTAGCCAAAATATTCCAACAATCAAAATCACTTCTTGATATTTGAAATAAACTTAATCGCACTCATTACCAAAATAGCCTCAAATAAAGCTGTTAATATCAGTGCTGAATAAATTTCTTGATCAAGTACTTTTGCAGAATATCCCAATGTAGCCGTTGCGATCAACAAAGTTAAAGGCATAGAATGACCTAATCCAAATAAAACCATGTTTTTAAATCCTATCGTTTTTACAAAAACACTCGCACATAAAATTCTTAATCCCACCATCACAAGCATCAATAAAATAGCTTTTAAAACAATATGATAATTTAAAATCATCGATAAATCAAAAGTTGAACCCGTATAAATAAAAAAAATCGGAATTAAAAAACCATAACCAAAAGTTGAAATTTTATATTCTAAATCCTTTTTATGACCCAAAAAAGTCGCGATAAAAGATCCCGCGATAAAAGATCCCAAAACAATTTCAAGTTTTGTGATAATCATAGCAACGATGATTAAAATAAAAATTGCCATACAAAATCTAATATCTTTTTCGTTTTTATCTTCCCAAGGCATAAGAACGATTTTAAATTGAGGATACCACCAAAAAAGAACACCAAGAAATTTAAAAATCAAAAAGCAAAGACTTAAAAAGATGCCAAGATATAAAATACTTTGCGCTACATCTACGATTGTTGTTTGCTCTTGTAAAAATGCCCCAGCTATCGTTAAAAGAACTATGGAAATAACCTCAGCTAAGGTTGCGACTATCATGGCTATATTTAACCAATCACACTCTTTTCCAAAATCCTTGTAAAGTAAAGACAAAAGCCCTACACTCATAACAGGAATAATCAAAACAAAGACAAAAGAAAGTTTAAAAATCCACACAATCAGTAAAGATAAAACATAAAGTAAGATAATATATAAAAAGCTTTTTTTAATGATCTCTTTATCAAGGCTAAAAAAAGTTCTTAAATTTATTTCCATACCTGCGATAAACATCAGATAATAAAAACCCACATTAGCTAAAATAGAAAAATTTTCACTCTTTCCAATAAAGCCAAAATAAGCCACAATCGATCCTAAAATAATTTCAGTGGCTGAAATTGGCAAACGTAAAATTTTAGCAATATGTGGAGAAAATAATAAACAAAGCGCTATAACTATAAGAATTTTTAAGTCAATTAAACCTTGCGTATCAATGACATTGTGATGCAAATGTAAATCCCATCTTTTTTAACTCGACTATATCACGACTCGGTTCTTCTCCTTTTGTCGTAAGATAATCGCCTATAACAATAGCACCCGCACCCGCTTTAAAAATTTCATATTGTCTTTCACCTAAAACAACCTCTCTCCCGCCTGCAACCATAATTACAGTTTGTGGCAAAGCCTCTTTGGTATCACTAACAATCTTTAAAGCTTCATCAGCATCCAATTTAGGAACTTTTAAATTTAAATTATCATTAGCGATAAAAAAATTAATCGGGCTTGAAAAAGGTTGCAATTCTTGCAAAGATTTTCTTAGACTTATTCTATCTTCAAAACTTTCACCCATGCCATAAATTCCACCACAACAAAGCATAAGCCCTGCTTCTTTAGCATTAAGATTAGTTTGAAAACGACTTTCCCAAGTATGGGTGGTGCAAATTTGAGGAAAAAATTCTTTAGAGGTTTCAAGATTATGATTATAAGAAAAAATTCCCGCTTTTTTTAATTCTTTAAGTTGTTCTACACTGGCCATACCATTACAAGCTATAAGGAGTAAATCAGGAACTTCTTTTTTAACCGCCATCGCAGCCTCGCAAACATATTCTAATTTTTCATCATCAAGTCCAAGTCCAGCGGTTACTAAACAAAATCCTAAAGCCTCATTTTTCTTAGCAATTTTAGCCTCTAAAACAATTTGAGAAATTTCTTTACGTCTATATTTTTGAATATCTGTTTTTACATGAGCACTTTGAGTGCAGTATTTGCAATCTTCTGAGCAATTTCCGCTTGCTATATTAGAAATAGCACAAAGCATGATTTGCATCGTTTCTCCTATTTAACAATTAAAACTCGCATTCTAACAAAAAAAGACTTAAATAAATTTCTTTTATTCTTTCATTTCTTTTTTGATTTTGCATTTAAGACATTCTAAAAAAGTACCTTTTTTTAGTTCCTTAATAACCAAATTTTCGCCACATTCTTCACATTTTTCATCACTTGGCTTATATTTAGAAATAAAGTTACATTTTGGATAAGCACTACAACCATAAAATTTTCCACGCTTAGAAAAACGTTCTACAATTTCACCTTTTTGACAACTAGGACAAATTATGCCTATACTATTGGTTTTTTTTGCGGTTGTGTTTTCTTCATTTGCTTTATTTTCATTTTTTAAATTTCTAGAATATTTGCATTTTGGAAAATTTAAACAAGCCACAAATTCACCAAAACGTCCCTTTCTTATCGCAAGTTCTCCTCCACAATCAGGACAAGTCTCACCTAATTTTGTCACCGTTTTTTGACTTGCAATCTTTGTTTTTCCCTCTTCGATTTTTCTCATAAAAGGGTAATAAAATTCTTTTAAGATATTTTGCCAATCCGCTTTATCTTCGGCAATATCATCTAAAGTATTTTCAAGATTTGAAGTGAATTTGCTATCTACAATATCACTAAAATTCTTTTCAAGCACTTCAGTTACATTAAAGGCAATATCACTAGGAATGAGTTGCTTTTTATCAATTTTAACATAATCACGACTTGTAAGTATGGAAATAGTCGGAGCATAGGTTGATGGACGTCCTATACCTAAGCTTTCTAATTTTTTCACAAGCCCTGCTTCAGAATATCTTGAAGGTGGCTCAGTAAAATGCGAATTCATTTCTAATTTTTGAATTTTTAAGTTCTCGCCTATTTTAAGATTAGGCAAAATTTTATCCTTATCCATATCTCCATAAACTTTATAATATCCATCAAAAAGAATTTTTCTACCACTTATTTTAAATAAAGCTCTATCATTTTTTACAAAAACATTTTGCGTTTGAGAAATAGCAGGATTCATCTGACAAGCTAAAAAACGATTATAAATGAGTGTATAAAGCTTTAATTCATCTTTATCTAAAAATTTAGCTGCAATTTGTGGCGTAAATTCCAAATTTGTAGGACGGATAGCTTCGTGTGCTTCTTGCGCACCCTTAGCCTTTGTTACATAAACATTAGCTTTACTAGGCAAATAATCTTTTCCAAAATCTTTTTGGATCAATTTTCTTACCTTATCAACCGCTTCTTTAGCCAAATTCAAACTATCAGTTCTCATATAAGTGATCACACCCATCATGCCTTGATGAGTATTAACCCCTTCATAAAGTTTTTGAGCTAACATCATAGTTTTTTTAGGATTAAACCCTAAACGATTGCTTGCACTTTGCTGTAAAGTTGAAGTCATGAAAGGAGGCGGTGGAGCGATTTTTCTTTCCTTACTTTCTATATTTTCTATCACATAACCGCCATTTTTACAAGATTGAAGAATCAATTTTGCACGATCTTTATTGGTAATGGTTAATTTTTCAATTTTTGCCTTATCAAATTCAACCAACTCAGCATCCAAATCGGAATTAAAAATCATATCAATGCTAAAATACTCCAAAGGCACAAAGGCACGAATTTCTTTTTCTCTATCAACTATGATTTTCAAAGCAGCACTCTGAACACGACCAGCACTCAAACCTCTTTGAATTTTTTGCCCTAGCAAAGGACTTAATTTATAACCCACTATGCGATCCAATAAACGCCTAGTTTGTTGGGCATTGACTGAATGCATGTTAAGTTTTCTTGGATTTTTTAAAGCATCTTCAATCGCACTTTTGGTGATCTCGTGAAATACAATACGAGGTAAAATATTTTCATCCTTACCTATAGCTTTGGCAATATGATACGCTATAGCTTCACCTTCCCTATCCTCATCCGTTGCAAGATAAACTTGTGAAGCATTTTTTGCTTTTTCCTTAAGCTCTTTAACCAAACTGCTATGATCGCTTGCTATTCTGTATTCTGGTATAAATTCATCATTTTCTATTTTTATACCAAAGCTTGTTTTAGGTAGATCTCTTATGTGCCCTTTAGAAGCTATAACCTCATAATTTTTCCCTAAAAAATTACCTATAGTTTTAGCTTTAGCAGGAGACTCTACTATGATTAAATTTTTTTTCATGAGCTAGACCTCAAATGCTGATTTTTAGAAACATTTCATTATATTAATAAATAAAAGCTGAATTTAGCTAAAAAAATTTAAAAATTTACTTATAAATTGCTAAAAATAGAAACATATAATCAATTTGGAGTATAATAAAATAAAAAAGGCTTTAAAATGCGAAAACATTATCAATTTCACCCCAATGATACAAAATTAGATAAGAAAATAGTTGAAATTACCGAAAAATCTACCTTTAAAATCGCAGTATTTTCTATGGCGGCTATGACCATGTTGGGCAGCGTGGTTATTTCTTCAGCATTGCCAGCAATTAGTAGGCATTTTGAAAATCTTTTAACTCAAGCAGGTGCTACAAACTCAACAAGTTTTACTTTAGCTCACCTTGATATCTTAGTGAGATTGGTTTTAACCATGCCCGCCATTTTTGTCGTTATCTTATCACCTTTTGCAGGAATTTTAATGGATAAATTTGGTAAATTAAAATTTGTTTTTCCTGCAATGATAATATGGACTATAGCTGGAGTGAGTGGATTTTTTCTCAATGATATCTATACTATTTTACTTTCTAGAGCTATTTTTGGAATGGCTACAGCTTTTATCATGACTGGAGCTTCAGCTTTACTTGGGGATTATTATAGCCATGGTGGATTTAATCGGCGTGAAAATGCCTTGAGTTTGCAAGGTTTTTTCTGTGCAGTTGGGGGTGCTGTTTTTATTTCTATTGCGGGTTTTGTTTCTAGTTATTCTTGGCGTTATCCTTTTTTAGTTTATGGGCTTGGAATATTTATTACTCTTATAGCTATACTTTATCTTTTTGAACCACGTTTTAAGTTTTATAATCACAGTAAAGTGGAGGCAAAAACAAATTATTGGCAATTCCTTCCTGTTTATTTTATAGGATTTTTTATTATGGTGGTATATTATATTTCTCCAACACAACTTCCTTATTATATCGAGGAGCATTTAGGCTTAGATCCTAAATACATCGGAATTTCTATGTCTGTTTCTGCCCTTTGCTATGGAGTTTTTTCGCTTAGCTATAAATATATTATGCGTTTTTTAAGCATTAAGCAAATTTATATTTTGACTTTATTTATAGTGGGATGTTCCTTTTTATTATTGTTCTTAGTTCATAACTTTATAGCGGTTTTAATGGCCTTAGCATTATTAGGAACCGGAGGGGGTGTTATGCTTGTCAATAATACCGCTTATCTTTTTTCCATATGTCCTGAAAATGCAAGAGCTAGAGCTTATGGGATACTAGCAAGTTGTATTTTCCTTGGACAATTTTTAAGCCCTATTATATCTCAACCTATAGTAAGACAAATAGGACTAGTTGATGCTTTTTTAATATGGGCTATTGTGATTTTTACGGTTTGTGCTATATTTGTATTTTTAAAACAAAAAGCTAGGGTTAATTAAGAATATAAACCCTACCTTTTCCACCATCAACTTTTACCTTCATTCCGTTTTTAAGAATTTTCATAGCATTTCTTACACTCATTACAGCAGGTAACTTCATCTCTCTTGCAGTCACCGCTCCATGTGATAAAGCTCCTCCACTTTCTGTGATTACGCCTTTTGCAGTATAAAAAAGCGGTGTCCAAGCAGGATTGGTTGTTCGTGCAACCAAAATCGCATCTTTGGGAAAATGTGAAAAATCATCTTTAGAATGCACCAAATAAACCTCTCCTACGCTTACTCCTATACTTCCAGCCACCCCTTCTAGGATTTCACTTTCATTTTCGATTATTTCATCCTCTTCGCCTAAATTCCAAGCAGGGATTTTTTTGGAATTTTCAAAATATTGTGCTTTTTCTTTTTCTATTTCCAAACGCACTTTATCGATAGTTATCTTGCCTTCCTTATAAGCTGAAATTGTCTGCATATGGGCAAAAAATACATCCATAGGATCTTTTATAATGCCTAATTTTACAAAATGCTTACCTATAGCCTTAGCCGCCTTTCTTACTAAAATACTCAAACGCGTTGTTTCATAATGCTCCAAATCATCCAAAAGTGTATAAGTTTTTACCAAATTTAAAAGCTCATCAAAGCCAAAATGCCATTCTTTTGGCAATAATGCAAAAAGCTCATTTTTGGTATCAAAGTATATTTTTTTCTTTTGGAATTTTTTATTATTTGAAAAATCACTATTTAGCAAAAGCTTAATGTTATCAATTACTACTTCAGGTGCTTCAACCCAAGTAGGATGATAAGGATCAAATTCTATTTCCCTATGTCCGTGATTTTCTAAAAATTTTAAAAACTGTTGAGAAATTTTATATCCGAATATTTTTTCTTTAAGCTCTTTTGAGTTATGTTTTTCAAATTCACTTTTTAAAAACGGATCTTTTGCGATCAATTTAGCTAAAGAGAGTAAATCTTCATTGACTTGCGCAGTCTTGCTCTCATCAAAACTGGTTAAAATATCAAAATAAAAACTAGACTTTTCTCCTACTAATTTTTCTAACAATATTTTTAAAATTTTATAAAGCAAGCTTTGAGTTATAGATATAGCAATATTTGGACGAAAGTACATTGTGCCAAGTTTCACCACATCATCTAAAAAGTCAAAAGCTTGTTTATTATCTGATATTACTTTATTTTCTAAAGCCCCTATACCTTTTAAATAATAATCCAAATCCCTCATCCATTGCTTTGGTAGCTCATAAACATGAGGATATTTTTGCAAAATTTGCTCTAACGCTGTATTTAAATTTTTAAAATCAATTCCTAAATTGCCACTTTGCATATAAAGCCAAATGATATTTTGATTACCATAAATATAATTATTAAAACTCGCAAACCATTTACCTTTAAAACTCGGTAAATTCATCATCTTAAAAGAATATTCTAAAGAAATATGAAAAGCTTTATCCACATAATCCCAAGTAAAAGGAGTAATTACATTTGGATAACGCTCTGCTGATTCATCACGCGTCCATCGCTCTGCTAATGTTGTAATCGCTCTTGCTTGAAGCAAATAAAGCTCATTTTTTTCTATAGCCCATTCTATATCTTGTGCAAAAGCATAATAATTTTCCACCTCGCAATTTAACTTTGCAATTTGCCTTAATTTCTCCTCGGTAAGGCAAGGAATTTCTTGTTTTTCTTTGCTTACTTTTTCCTCTTTTGTGCCCAATTTATCTTGAATAATACAAATTTCTTTTTTGGCTATATGGGTAGAAAGTAAGGAAAAATCACTCTTTGAAAGGGAATACTCATCCACATCAAATTCACCGCTTACCACACTTTCGCCCAAACCATAATTTGCATTGATTAAAATTTCATCGTTACGATTTTTAACAGGATTGATAGAAAAACTTACCCCTGCAAAATCAGCATTAACCATTTTTTGTACCACAACAGCCATACAAGCTTCATTTTGAAAAAAGTTTTTTTCTTCACGATATAAAATAGCGCGACTTTGCCATAAAGAAGCGAAACAAAGTTTAATATGCTTTAAAATTTCATCTCTACCATAAATATTTAAAAAAGTATCATGCGCTCCCGCAAAAGCAGCAGAATTTAAATCCTCCATTGTAGAAGAAGAACGCACACTAAAAGCTGTATTTTCATCAAATTCTTTTAAATTTTCATCAAATTCTTTTAAAAATTGTTGGTCAAATTCAAGCTCTAAAAAAGCTTTCCTTAAGATCTTACTTTGCTTTTCTAACTTATCTAAATCTTGATAATCAAAAGTATGATTGAAACTTTCAATCAAATTTTTAACATTTTTATTATTTTCTATAAATTTGTAATAAGCTTTTACGCTAATAATAAAGCCTTGTGGCACCTTAAAACCAGCTTTTGTTAGTTTAGCTAAATTTGCCCCTTTGCCGCCACAAAACTCTAAGATCGTAGCATTTTTATCGCTGAATTTTAAAATTTGCATTGAAAGTCCTTTTTGCAAGTTGATAAGACAAGTATGCCAAAATAAAACCAACAATACAATCAATCAAATAATGATAACGCAAATAAATCGTAGAAAACCAAAGTAGAATACAAGGAATAAGCCAAAAATAAAAATGTTTTTTATCAAAATGTTTCAAAAAAAGTAAAATAAATAAAGAAACCCCGCAATGCAAACTTGGAAAAACATCGCTAAAATTACTAAAATTTGGATAAGCTTTGTTTAAAAAATCTCTAAAGAAAAATCCGTTAAGCGAACTTTTAAATTCACTTGCATAATAAAAATAAGGGCCTATAGCTGGAATAAAAATATACCCTAAAAATCCTATAGCATAAAGACTTAAAATCCCATTGTAAAAGGCTTTTGAAATTTTTTCATCTCTACAAAGATAAAAAATGAAATAAAATAAAAGTTGCACCATAAAAAGCAAATAAGCGATGCTTAAAAGCTCTGTAAAATAAGCATTGGAAAAATTATCAAAAAATAGAGATAAATTTTTAATGTCTCCTAAAATAAAAGCATCAATTAAAGCAAGATAATAATCCTTTTTACCAGCATTGATTAAGGGAGAAATTTCTTTTATTAAGGTAAAAATGCTATTCATGAAAAGAACATAAATACCAAATTTCAAACGATAATTTTTAAGAAACAAAAGAACAAAACTAGCCATTAAATAGCCTAAAATAATTAAAGTATAAATACTAAAAAATACATCAAAAACAAGCCTTAAAAACATAATACCAAAAAGACAAAGCCATAAACATTCAAAAAGCTGAATTTTATTCTTTAAAACACTCATTAATCTTCTCTTGCAAATCATCATAATCTTGTTTTAATCGCTTAAAAAATATGGCATTAAGCAAAGATATTCCATGTTTTTTAAAAGCTCCATAAAGATGAAATCCCCATAAAGATAAACCCATACATAAAAAAGCTAAAAACGGAGAAAATAAAGCTAAAATCACATAAAAAATTGTAAAAATACTTACTCCAGATAAAATTTTATAAAGACTTATAGTGTGTTTTTCTTTGGAAAATTTCGCCGCAATAAAAGAACCTATAAGAGTAGGTAAATTCAACAAAAAAGTAGGTGCTACAATAATCACTGTAATTAAAAACACCCACAAGCTTAGCCAAAAAGATTTGGGAAAAATGGCACAATTTTTATATAAAAAAGCTTTATGGCTTTTATTTTCATAAGACTTCAACTTTTCTTGCAATTCTAGAATCTTAGAATTCTTTAATATTTTTAAATACAAATCATCTCTATATAATGAAGCAAAAACAGCTAAATTTTGGCAAATTTCTTGCTCTTTTTCATCTTTAAACTCTATTAATATGCTTTCTAAAGCTGTGCTGATTTGAGTATGTAAATTTTCTTTATCTTGGATACAATCCCACTTTAAATTCTTTCCTTTTACAATAAAAACCTTAGAACCCATTTTAGCAGGATCATCATAAAAAATGCTCAAGGGTGTCATTTCTAAAGTATCTTTTTTTAGCATTAAATGTGCTATTTTGGAAGCTCCGTTATCAAATTTTAAATGTTTAGGATTTAAAGCACTAGTACCCTCGGGAAATATTCCCAAAGTATTGCCATTTTGCATCAAATTTAAGCATTGTTTTAAAGTGCTAAAATTATCATTTTCTTTTATTTTTAAACCTTGTTTTAACGCCTTTTCTCTGTCTTTTTTTCTCGTGATCTCAATACCATGAAAGAAAATTTTACCTAAAAAACTACGTCTTAAGTTTTTGGCTAATAAAAATTGGATTTGAGGAAAAATAAAAGCGTATAAAAAACCATCAATGGCGCCGTTTCTGTGTGATAAAACAGCCATTTGTCCCAAAGGATCATTTTTGGATAAATCTAAAAAAATAACTTTTCTAAAATAAGCAAAAATAAGCAAGGAAATGAAAAATTTAGAAATTCCTTGCTTTATTTTTTGCATTATATATTCTACAAACCTACCGCGCTTAAGGTTTGATATTTACTCATATAAATTTGAGCTTCGATTTTTCTCATCGTATCAAGTGCAACTTGCACTACAATAAGCACTGAAGTGCCACCAAATTGAAAAGGCACTCCCATAAATTTCACTAAAACCCAAGGCAAGGTTGCTATAATTCCTAGATAAATAGAACCAGATAGGGTTAAACGAGAGGCTACTTCATTTAAATAATTTGAAGTTCCTTCTCCTGGACGAATTCCTGGGATAAAACCACCTTGCTTTTTAAGATTATCTGCAATATCCTTAGCATTAAATGCTATAGAAGCATAAAAATAAGCGAAGAAAATCACAAAAATAAAAGTCAAAATGTGAAATACATATCCATTAGGATTTAAAAAATCATTAACAGCTTGTATATAAGGATTTGTACTGGTTTGCAAAATGGTTGTCGGAAACATTAAAATCGCACTTGCAAAGATTGGAGGAATGACTCCGCTAAGATTGATTTTAATCGGAATATAATTCATAATACGTTTATTTTGATTTTGCATCACTACCTTGCGAGAATAAGAAATAGGAATTCTACGTTCTCCAAGCTCTACATAAATAATAGCACCTATCGTAATTAAAATCAAAACAAAAATAGCAAAAGCGGTTAAGAAATTCATCTCTCCTGAATTTACCTGACCTATAGTCCCTGAAATCGCTCTTGGAATCCCTGAAACAATACCTGCAAAAATAATTAAAGAAATACCATTTCCTATACCTCTTTGAGTGATTTGTTCTCCAAGCCACATTAAAAGCATAGTTCCTGCAAGCATTGAAATAGCACAAAGCGCGATAAACATATTTAAATTTTCTATCATAATAGCACTTGATCCACCCTTGCCGTGTAAGCTTTGTAAGCCTATAGCCACACCTATACTTTGAGCTAAAGTGATCAATATAGTCGCATAACGGATAATTTGCATGTATTTTTGCATACTATCGCGTTCTTTTTTCATCTTACCGATGCTTGGAAAAGTTGCTGCGAAGAGTTCCATTATAATAGAAGCAGTGATGTAAGGCATAATTCCTAAAGAGATAATAGAAAAACGTTGTGCTGCCCCACCGCTAAAAACATTAAATAAACCTAAAGCATTATTTTGATTATGGTTAAAAAAATCCGCAATCACATCAGCATTGACGCCAGGAACTGGAATATAAGCCAGAACCCTATAAGCAAATAAAAAAGCTAAAGTGATTAAGATCTTATTCGTCAATGCTCTATTCATTATTTTGTTCCAGTGACGCTAATATTCTCGTCTTTAATTTTTGATACTAAGCTCTTAGCACTAGCACCGATAAGCTTAACTTTTTTCACAGATTTTGAAAGCTTGTGAACACCTTTGATGTTTTCAATTGTAATTTCAGCTAGATCTTTTACAGCTGTAATTTTTTCAACATTGATTACATAAGGTTTTTCTACTTTAGATGTAAAACCTACTTTTGGTAATCTTCTTTGAAGTGGTTGCTGACCTCCTTCAAAACCTCTTTTTTCATTATAACCTTTTCTAGCAGTTTGGCCTTTTCCACCTTTAGTGGCAGTTTTACCCATACCACTGCCTTGGCCACGACCTATTCTTTTAGTTTTGTGCGTTGAACCCGCTGCTTTTGTTAAATTCATGACTTATCCTTTTAGCATTGTTAAAGCTTTAATAGTAGCGCGAACCACATTAGCTGAATTATTTGAGCCTAAAGATTTAGTTAAAATATCTTTAATACCAGCAAGCTCTACAATAGGACGCGTAGAACCACCAGCAATAACTCCCGTACCTTCGCTAGCTGGTTTAAGTAAAATTCTACTTGCATTGTATTTTACTTCTACATCGTGAGCAATAGTTGAACCTTTGGTTTTTACTTCAACAATATTTTTAAATGCATCATCGACTGCTTTACGAATAGCATCTGGAACTTCTTTAGCTTTTCCATAGCCAACACCTACTAAACCTTTGCGATTACCAACAATCACTAAAGCAGTAAATCTAAATCTTCTACCACCTTTAACTACCTTAGTAACTCTACCAATATCAACAATGACTTCTTCAAATTCTTCTCTATTATATTTTTCCATCAATTACCCCTTATAGCCTAATGCCATTTTCTCTTAAAGATTCAGCTAAAACTGCGATCACTCCATGATAAACATAACCATTTCTATCAAACACAGCTTGCTCAATTTTTTTAGCTTTTAATAATTTCGCAAATTCAGCGGCAATTTTTTTAGCCCCTTCTTTGTTGGCTTTAATGCCTAATTTGCGTCCATCTGCTGCAGCCAAAGTTACAGCTTTAACATCATCGATTGCTTGGATATAAAGAGTTCTATTTGATTTAAATACAGAGATTCTTGGAAAATTTTCACAACCAGAAATTTTTGCTCTGATTCTCTTTTTTCTTTTAATTCTTAAACTTAATTTTCTTTTTAATACATTTGCTCTCATTCTTTAGTCCTCTTATTTCTTAGATGTCTTACCGGCTTTGCGGATAATACGCTCATCTGAATACTTAACGCCTTTTCCTTTATATGGCTCAGGTGGTCTAAATTCACGAATTTGAGCAGCAACTTGTCCTACTACTTGCTTATCACTTCCTTTGACAATCACATTATTTTTATCAACTACAATTTCAATGCCTTCAGGAATATTATAATTAATAGGATGTGAAAAACCGAGGCTTAATTCTAAAATTTTTCCTTTTAAAGCAGCTTTATAACCTACTCCATTGATTTCAAGAGTTTTTGAAAAGCCTTGAGTTAAACCTACAACAATATTATAAGCTAAAGCTCTATAAGTTCCCCAATAAGCCCTGCTTTGTCTGTCTTCACCTTTTGGAGAAAAAAGAATATTGTTATCTTTAATCTCAACATTAACATGAGCTTTTGTATCAAGCTCTTTTGCCAAATTTCCTTTTTTAAATTTAAGTAAATTTCCTTCTAATTTAACCTCTACTCCACTAGGAATAGCGATTGGTTGTTTACCTATACGAGACATATTTTTTCCTTTTTATTTGTCTAGGATATTTCTACTTTTTGCAAAGAATGGATACCCAATGCCATAAAAAGCAGATTTTTTTACCAAATGGTACATAAAATTTCGCCACCAACTCCTGCTTTATAAGCTTCATCGTTGGCCAAAACACCTTTACTTGTGCTTACTACAATCGTACCATAACCATTTTTAAAACGTTTAATTTCATCTTTTCCTTTATAAACACGACGACCTGGTTTTGAAACCCTTTTGAGTTCATTAATCACACTTTTACCTTTTTCATCGTATTTTAAGATCACATTGATAAATTTCTTTTTATCTTCTTCGATAACATTAAAACTTTCAATATAACCTTTAGCTTGAAAAATTCCAACCAAAGCTTCAACAACTTTAGAGTGTAAAAGTTTAGTTGTTTCAAGTTTTCTCATTCCCGCATTGCGAATTCTTGTTAATGAGTCTGAAATTATATCATTTATCATTTTATTTCCTTACCAACTTGCTTTTTTAAGACCTGGAATTAAGCCTTCATTGCCCATTTTTCTCAAGCAAACTCTACAAATTCCAAAATCTCTATAAACTGAATGCGGACGTCCACAAATTTGGCATCTAGTATAGCCTCTTACTTTAAATTTAGGCTTACGTGCTGCTTTTGCAATCATTGATTTTTTAGCCATCTTTTCTTCCTTTTGCAAATGGTACACCGATAAGTTCTAATAGTTTTTGTGCTTGCTTATCGTTTTGTGCTGTTGTAACTATAGAAATATTCATACCATGAGTTCTTAAAATTTTATCATACTCAACCTCTGGAAACATAAGTTGTTCATCAAGACCAAAGTTATAATTTCCACGTCCATCAAAACCATCCCTACTTAAACCTCTAAAGTCTTTTACTCTTGGAAGAGCAATAGAGATTAGCTTATCAAGAAAAGCATACATATTATCTTTTCTTAAAGTAACCATAACTCCAACTGGAAATCCTTCGCGGACTTTAAAACCAGCTACAGATTTTTTTGCTTTAGTGATAACAGCTTTTTGTCCAGCAATTAAAGAAATTGTGTCAGCAATATTTTGCAACACTTTTTGATCCTTAGCAAGTTCTCCAGCTCCCACACTGATAACTACTTTTTCGATCGCTGGAATAAGCATAGGATTTTTAATATCAAATTCTTTAACCAATGCAGGTTTAATGCTTTGATTATATTTTTCTTTCAATCTCATCATTGCTTACTCCTGAATTTTTGCCACATTAGAAATATCCATTGGCATTTCTTTATTGATAAAGCCACCATTTGGATTTTTATCACTAGGCTTGATCGCTTTTTTAGCAATTTTACATCCCTCAACTACTACTTTAAGAGTTTTTGGATATACAGCTAAAACTTTACCTGTTTTACCTTTATCATCTCCTGTGATAATCTTTACATTATCACCTTTTTTTATTTTTAATTTAACCGCCATTATAACACCTCCGGTGCTAGTGAAACAATTTTCATAAAGCCACCATATCTAACTTCTCTACCTATTGGTCCAAAAATACGAGTTCCTATAGGCTCTCTTTTGTTATCAAGAATTACTGCAGCGTTTTCATCAAAACGAATTAAAGAGCCATTATCTCTATGAATTTCTTTTTTAGTTCTAACGATAACCGCTTTTACCACTTGACCTTTTTTTACCTTACCATTTGGCAAAGCTTTTTTTACAGATGCAACGATAACATCACCTACAGTAGCATATCTTCTTTTGCTACCACCTAAAACCTTAATACACATAAGTTCTTTTGCACCGCTATTATCAGCTACTGCAAGTCTTGTAAAACTTTGAATCATTACTCAACTCCTGTTGCTAATACAGATTTTAAGCGAAATGATTTTCTTTTAGAAAGTGGTCTGCATTCTACAGCAACAACAGTATCACCAACTTTAACTTCATTTCTTTCATCATGAATTAGATATTTTTTAAAGCGTTTTACGATTTTTCTATATCTTGGATGAACAACCTTTCTTTCAACCAAAATACTTGCTGTTTTTTCTCCAGCAATTTTCACAACAACGCCTTGAATTTCTCTTTTAAATGCCATTTGTTATCCTTATTTTAAAGCGTTAATTGCTGTATTGATTCTAGCAATGTCTTTTTTAACTTCACTAACTTCTTTAGGATTAGTTAGCTGCATTGTTTTTAGCTTTTGTTTTAAAGTGAATAAAAGCACCTTTTTTTCTTTTAGCATTGTTGCAAGCTCAGCTGCTGTTTTATCTTTAATCTCAGTATATTTCATTTTGGCTCTCTCTTGTAACAAACTTAGTTTTAAATGGCAATTTATGCATTGCTAAAGTTAATGCTTCTTTAGCCATTTCTTCGCTTACTCCTGCCATTTCATAAATAATACGACCTGGTTTGATATTCATTACCCATTCTTCAACAGCACCTTTACCTTTACCCATACGAGTTTCTAAAGGCTTTTTGGTTAAAGGTTTATCAGGGAAAACTCTAATCCAAGTCTTACCTTGTCTTTTAACGAAACGAGTTAAAGCGATACGAGCCGCTTCAATTTGACGTGAATTAATTCTTCCTGCTTCAGTTGCTTTTAAAGCAAATTCGCCAAAAGTAAATTCAGTCCCACGATTAGCATAACCTCTGTTACGCCCTTTCATCATTTTACGATATTTTGTTCTTTTTGGCATTAACATGATTACTTACTCCTTCTTGTGCGTCTTGGTTTTTTAGCTGGAGCATTTTCTTCGGTTTTTTCAGCCTGCAAACCTTTTTGCAATACTTCACCTTTAAAGATCCAAACTTTAACGCCTATGTTACCATAAGTGGTTCTAGCTTCAGCAAAACCATAATCGATTTTTGCTCTTAAAGTATGAAGTGGCACACGTCCTTCAAGATACCATTCTGTTCTTGCCATTTCAGCACCACCTAAACGGCCAGAAACTGAAACTTTAATTCCTTTGGCACCTGCTTTTTGTGCTCCTTGGATTACTTTTTTCATTGCTCTTCTAAAAGCAATTCTTTTTTCAAGTTGAGTTGCTACGCTTTCAGCTGCAAGTTGTGCAGAAGCTCCTGCTCTTCTTTCTTCTTTGATATTGATATTGACATCTTTTCCGATAAGATCTTGTAATTCTTTTCTTAAATTATCAACATCGCTACCTTTTTTACCGATAATAATACCTGGTCTTGCTGCAACTACAGTTACACGAAGCTTTTTAGCAGTTCTTTCGATCAAAATTTGACTGATTCCTGCATAATAAAGTTTTCTTTTTAAGAAAGCTCTTATTTTATAATCTTCGCCAATATTTTCTACCAAATTAGCTTTAGTTGGAAACCATCTTGACTCCCAATTTCTATTGATTCCTAGTCTTAGACCAATTGGATTTACTTTTTGTCCCATTAGCTTTCCTTTTTCGCTGTTACTTTTTTAGTGCTTGTTTTTTTAGCTGTTGTAGTCGCTTTTTTTTCAGAAGCTTTTTTAGTTGCTTTCTCTTCGATTTTTGTTTCTACTTTTGCTACTTCTACTAAAATATGTGAAGTAGGTTTTCTTATGCGACTTGCACTTCCTCTAGCACGTGGTCTAAATCTTTTTAAGACAGCACCTGCATCCACACGACAACTTTTTACAATCACTTCATTTGCTTCAAAACCACCATTTGCTACCGCACTTGAAATTGCATTTGCAATATATTTTGCTCCCTTATTTGGCATAAATTTTAAACTAGCCATTGCAAGTTCTGCATTCATCCCCTGAACTTCTCTAGCAATAAGTCTTGCTTTAGTCGGAGATAATCTTATGAATTTAATTAAAGCTTTACTCATAAATACA
This sequence comes from Campylobacter sp. B0100352/1, assembly GCF_020135855.1. Taxonomy (NCBI): domain Bacteria; kingdom Pseudomonadati; phylum Campylobacterota; class Epsilonproteobacteria; order Campylobacterales; family Campylobacteraceae; genus Campylobacter; species Campylobacter sp. B0100352/1. Next base: position 16,250 of record NZ_JACHTP010000013.1, on the reverse strand, counting down.
CCTCTCCTTATTTACCTATCTTTTTCTGAACAGAACCTTTATGGCCTTTAAATGTTCTAGTCGGAGCAAATTCTCCAAGTTTATAACCGATATGATTTTCAGTTATATAAACTGGAATAAAACTTTTTCCATTATGAACATTAAAAGTTAAACCTATCATATCAGGAATGATAGTGCTTCTACGAGACCAAGTTTTTATAGGTTTATTATCATTAGCCTTTTTAGCAGCGATGACTTTTTTCATTACATGATCATCAACAAAAGGACCTTTTTTTAGTGATCTAGCCATCTTACTTTCCTTTTCTTCTTGAAATTATTAGTTTATCACTAGCTTTTTTACGGCGAGTTTTTGCACCTTTAGTTGGTTTGCCCCATGGAGTTACTGGATGGCGTCCAGAATTTTTCTTACCTTCTCCCCCTCCGTGTGGGTGATCAACTGGGTTCATCGCAGAACCACGAGTTTGAGGACGGATACCTCTATGGCGATTTCTACCCGCTTTACCTATAGTGATGTTAGACCATTCTTCATTGCCTACTTCACCGATACTAGCCATACATTCAGCTAAAACTTGTCTCATTTCTCCACTTGCAAGTCTTAAGATTACATATTTTTCTTCTTTACCCATAAGTTGAGCATAAGCACCTGCTGAACGGATCATTTGACCGCCTTTTCCTGGCTTTAATTCAATATTATGAACAATAGTACCCACAGGAATATTTTTAAGCTTCATTGCATTACCTGGTTTAATATCAAGTCCGCCTTCTGCTGCAGCAACTATATCACCTACGCCTAATCCACGTGGTTGGATAATATATCTTTTTTCACCATCTCTATAAGAAATAAGAGCGATTCTACAATTTCTGTATGGATCATACTCGATTGCTTCTACTTTACCCTCGATACCAAATTTACGACGTTTAAAGTCTATAATTCTATAAAGTTTTTTAGCGCCAGCTTCTTTATGGCGACTTGTAATTCTTCCGTAACTATTGCGTCCTGCATGAGATGGAAGTTTAACAAGTAGTGAGCGAACACTCGGTTTTGCTGTAATATCTTCTGAGCTTAAACCAGTGATATATCTTCTACTTGGAGTATATGGTTTATAAGTTTTAATTGCCATCTTAAGCCTCCACATTTTCTAAGCTAACACCCTCAGGTAGCTTAACATAGAATTTTTTATAATCGTTTCTTTGCCCCAAACGACCTCTAAAGCGTTTAACTTTTCCACTCATTCTTAAAGAATTGATACTTTGTGGAGTTACGCCAAAATACTCTTTTAAAACAGCTTTTAAACTTGTTTTAGTCATCTTTGGAGAAGTTTGAATAACTACGACACCTTGCTCTTGCAAATTCAAACTTTTTTCTGTATAAAGTATTGTTTTAATATCAGTAATATCTGCCATAATTATCCTTCTTTTGTAATAGATTCTAACGCTGATTTTTCCATAATAACAGCATTAAACACAGATACCAAATAAGCATTAACTTCGGTTACATCTACAACATAGCAATTTGCTAAATTTCTGTAAGCTAAAAGTGTTTTTTCATCTAGTAAATCTTTAACAATTAAAGCATCTTTTACACCAAGCTTTTTAATAACAGCATTTGCATCTTTAGTTTTTCCGCTTTCTATAGCTAAAGAATCTGCAGTAAATAAAGCACCTTTAGCTGCTTTATCCGCTAAAGCTCTTTCAAGTGCTAATCTTTTTTGTTTTTTATTTACTTTTTGAAAATAATTTCTTTCATTAGTTGGACCAAAAGCAACAGCACCGCCTACCCAAACATTTGTTCTAGTTGAACCTGCACGAGCACCACCACGACCTTTTTGTCTCCAAGGTTTTTTACCTCCGCCACTTACATCACTTCTACCTTTAGTATGAGCTGTATTTGCTCTAAGACTAGCAAGGTAAGATTTTACATATAAGTAAAGGTTATGTGGATTTACTTCTGCGTATTTTGAAGGTAAATCAAGTTCACCTGCTTTTTCTAGTTTATCATTTAAAACGGTTACTTTACTCATTTTGCAATCCTTATTTTACCCATAGCTCCATTGTATCCTGGAACTGCACCTTTAACAACTAAAATCTTATTTTCACTATCATAAGACACGACTTCATTCTTAACAGTTATTTTTGTATTTCCATAATGTCCTGCCATTTTCATACCTGGTTGAACACGACCTGGCCATTCTCTATTACCTATAGAACCATGACGTCTATGAAATCTTGAACCGTGACTTGCCGGACCTCCAGCGAAATTATGTCTTTTCATAACACCGCTATAACCTCTACCTTTAGAGTTAAAACTTACTTTTAAAATTTTAGCTTCACTCAATGGAGTTTCATCTAAATCACCTGCTTCAGTATTTGCCACTTCTAAAGTTGCAAAACGATTAAATTCAGCAGAAAGGTTGTATTTTTTTTGTTGTCCTGCGATACATTTATTATTTGTTTTACCTTTTGAATATGCTACTATCGCTTTTCCATTCTCAACTTCGCATACTTTTGCATTAACAACTCTTAGCAAAGTTACAGCGATACTTGGACTATTGATAGTTCTACTCATTCCAATTTTTTCTACAATGTATTCCATATTCTATCCTTTATTTACCCATAGCTCTAACTTCAACGCTTACTTCTGGCGCCAAATCAAGCTTAGTTAAAGAATCAACTGTATCTGGAGTCGCTGCTACAATATCTAGCATACGAGCGTGAATTCTGATTTCAAACTGCTCACGAGAATCTTTATTAATATGTGGAGATTTTAAAACTGTATAGCGTTTGATTTTTGTAGGCATTGGTATTGGACCTCTAATATCCGCACCTGTTCTTTTGACAGCTTCTACGATTGCTGCAACTGTTCTGTCTAGTACTCGATGGTCATAAGCTTTAAGCTTAAGCCTAATTCTTTCCATGATATTTCCTTTAAAAAGAACTCGTTAGTTTAAAACTAACCAAAAATAAAAATGAGAGTATAGTAAATTTGGCTTTCAAAAGTCAAGAAAATTTGATAAAAAATTATATTTTTATCCTTTTTAAAAGGAAAAAAATATAATTATATCTGGATGAAAAATTTAAAAATATTAATAAAAAATAATTTAAAAATACTTTTTTAAGTTTAAATTCAGGGGGGGGGTAAAATACAAATCTCATTATTTTTTATTTGGAGGTTTGATATGAAATTAATCCAAGCTTTTTTATTATTGATTTTCATTTCTAATTTAAATGCAAATATTTTTGATGATAAAAAGCAAGTCAAAAATGCAGGAGATATAACTCAAATTGCAGTCCCAATTTATGCTTTTGGATTGCTTTTTTATAATGATGATTTTAAAAATGGAATTTTACCCTATACATTGAGTTTTGCTGCAACTCAAGCAAGTGTAGAAATTCTTAAACGTATTGTTAAAGAAGAAAGACCTGATAAAAGCAACAATCTATCCTTTCCTAGTGGACATAGCGCGGCAGCATTTTTTGGAGCGACTTTTATCCATAAAAGATATGGGATTAAACAAGCAATTATTCCTTACATCTTAGCCACTTATACAGCTTATTCTCGCGTAAAAGCAGATAAACACTACACAAGAGATATTATAGCAGGTGCTGCAGTAGCTGGATTTTGGAATTTTGTTTTAGTAGATCGTGTGCCTAATTTGATGCTAGAACCTAGAACAGATGGGTTTTTCTTAAGATATGCAAAAACTTTTTAACAAATATCAAGATCTTAGATACTTATAAAAATCTATAGTTCAATTTCAATTCAAAGAATTTAAAATCTTATAAATTCTTTGAAAAAATTTTAATTCTACCTAAAAATTTATATTTTAATTTTCTTGATATTTTTTCATGTCTAAATTTTTCATTTCTTTATCTGTTATAAGACTTACAACCATAGCTCCTGAAACATTGCTACAAGTTCTTGCCATATCAAGTATAGGATCTATAGCTAAAATGATAGCCAGTAAGGCAAAATGACTTTGCATTCCAAGTCCTGAAAGCATAACAGAGATGATCATTATCGTGATACCTGGAATTCCAGCGATACCAAAAGAAGCAATGATACATAAAGCAATCGTTATTAATATTTCACTCATACCCATAGGTATATTTAAGGCATGAAACATAAAAACAGCAATCATTCCTGCATAATATCCGGCACAACCATTCATTCCCATAGTTGTTCCAAGACTTGCAACAAAAGAAGCATTAGTATGAGTAACGCCTAAATTTTGAGTTAAAGTAGAAATGGTAACCGGTAAAGTTCCTGCTGAACTTCTTGAGCTAAAGGCCATCAATAAAGCCGGCAAAGCCTTTTTAAAATACATAAAAGGATTTAACCCATGAAGCAATAATAATAACGCATGTAAAATAAAAACAGCCGCAAAAGAAACATACAGCAAAGCTATAAAATAAATTGAATCAATAAGCACCTTATAGCCATTTAAAATCAAGGCATTAGCGATCATTGTAATGATAAAATAAGGCATGATTTTTATCACATAAAAACTGATCTTCATGATAACTTGATGTAAAAAACTAGTCAATAAAGAAAAAATTCTAAATCCACGATTTTCTTTTAAACTTCTTACCCCAAAAGATAAAATAAAAGCAAAGATAATCACCCCTAAAATATTGTTTGAATTCATAGCGCTGATGATATTATTTGGGATTAAATTTAAAATGATCTCATCTAAACCTTTAAGTTCGTGAAGATTTTTTGAATTTGATGCAAAAGCTATGTTATTTCCAAGATTTGCAACCATTGCAATACAAATTCCAATACAAGCTGAAATGCCCGTTGAAAATAAAAACCAAAAAAAAGCACGAGAAAACAAAGATTTTATTTGAATCTTTTCATCTAAATGTATCAAAACATGGATTAAAGAAATAAATACCAAAGGAATGACTAAAAGCCTTAAAATGCTTATATACAAAGTGTTTAAAAAATTCATCCAAATATGAATTTCATAAAACCAACGTAAAGAATTTGAAGAACTAAATTTTGATATTTCTTCATTAGGAAAACCTGCTAAATAAAGTAAAAAATACCCTAAAGCAAAACCAAAAATTAAAGAAATTGCCATGATTAAATAAAATTTTAGTCTTTTTTTGAAAAATTTGAGCAAGGCAAAAAGACAAACAATTAAAATAATGAGTAAGAAACTTTTAATTTGGGATAAATGAAAAAAATTAATTAAAAAATTTTCCATAAAAAACCTCTAAAAATGTTATTTTGCAACCTGCAAACTTAAAGGGGCAAATTATAGCATTAAAAATTTAAAAATCAATTTTATTATTTTTTATAAATGAGTAAAAATACTTTCTTAATTTTTAAATATTTAGTTTAAAATTTATTTATTTTTATTTAAATTATATTATAATTTTTAAATATTTAAAAAAGGAGGAAGGTATGAAAAATATTATTTCATTAATAGTATTTTTGCTATTGAGTGTTAGTTGCTTAGAAGCTAAGCCAAAAATTGTGATTTTAGCAACCGGTGGGACTATAGCTGGTTCGATTGATAGCGAACTTGAAACAACGGGATATAAAGCCGGAGTTATAGGCGTAGAAACCCTAATCAAAGCTGTTCCTCAAATCAAAGATATCGCACAAGTAAGCGGAGAGCAAATTGCTAATATCGATAGTTCTAATATGAATGATGAAATTTGGTTAAAATTAGCCAAAAAAATTAATGAATTGCTTAAAAAAGATGTGGATGGTATTGTAATCACTCACGGAACTGATACCATGGAAGAAACAGCTTATTTTTTAAATTTAACCGTAAAAAGCAATAAACCTGTTGTCTTAGTCGGTGCTATGCGTCCAGCAACTGCTATGAGTGCGGATGGCCCAAAAAACCTTTACAATGCTGTAGCTTTAGCAGCTAATAAAAATGCAAAAAATAAAGGCGTGATGATCGCAATGGATGATAAAATATTAGGCGCAAGAGGAGCAGTTAAAACCCATACTCTTAATGTTGATGCCTTTACTTCACCTGATTTTGGAAATTTAGGTTATATAGTTGATGGAAGAGTCTTTTTCTACAATACAATCTCGAAGGATCATACTACAAAAACTCCTTTTGATGTTAGCAAATTAAAAACTTTGCCAAAAGTTGATATACTTTATACTTATTCCAATGATGGAAGTGGTGTTGCAGCTAAGGCTTTGTTTGATAATGGGACTCAAGGTTTGGTTATAGCAGGAAGTGGAGCTGGAAGCATCCATGAAAACCAAAAAGAAGTCTTAAAAGATTTAATGAAAAAAGGATTAAAAGTAGCTGTAAGCACTAGAGTGGTTGCAGGATCTGTAGCAGTCAGCAAAGATGATCAGAACTTAGGTTTCATCAGTGCCCAAAATTTAAATCCTCAAAAAGCAAGGGTTCTTTTGATGTTGGCTCTTACAAAAACTCATGATAGTGCCAAAATTCAAAAATATTTTGAAAAATACTAAAATATTAAAAAGTCCGAAAGGGCTTTTTAATATTTGATTTCATTGGATTTTAAAAAATCTCGTAATTTATCATATTCTCCATTTTCCAAATAACGATATTTTCCGGCTTTTAAAACACCTAGATCCAAAGCCCCAAAAGCCACACGCTTAAGATCCATTACTTCTAAATCAAAATGCCCAAAAAATCGCCTAAGTTCTCTATTTTTACCTTCATTGATCACTACTCTTAATTTGGTATAACCTCCACTAGAGCCAAAAATTTCAAAATCCAAAAAAGGAGAAAAAGTCATAGAGGTAATTTTAGTTTTTGCATGAGCGCCTTTTTTTTCATTTTTTATCTCTAAGCCATTTTGCATAGCCTCTATAACTTGTTTATTCACCACGCCTTTAACTTTAAGATAATATTCACGTTCCAAATCACTATGCATTAAAGCATCGGCTATAACAGGAGAGTCCGTTAGCAAAAGCAAACCTTCGCTTGCAAAATCAAGTCTTCCTACGCTAAGCCAAGTATTAAATTGTCTTGGCAAAGTATCATAAATCGTCTTTCTTCCACGATCGTCTTTTTTGCTGACTATTTCACCTTTTTGTTTATGATAAATGATGACACTAAATTGCGTTCTTTTTTGCAATCTTTTTCCTTTTAAAAAAACCTTGTCATCAAATTTAACCTCATCACTTAAAAGGGCTATTTTATTATTGATTTTTACTAAGCCCTGTTTAATCAGCTCATCAGCCTCACGACGAGAGTAACGACTATTGTGTGATATAAATTTATTGATTCTCATTGATCACATCACAAAAATAGTTGGAACTATGGTTGGATATTTTTTAATTTTTCTAAAAATATGTTTTCTAAGCACTTGACGAATTTGATTTTCTAAAAATCTCGGATCATTTAAAATTTCATCTTTTACATTGGCAAAAAATTGACTCAAAACATCTGCCATTTCTTTAGAAAAAGCATGATCGTGTTTATCAGCCACAAGTCCATAACTAAAAACTCTAGGTTTATTAATAAGAGTTTTTGTTGCCTTATCAAGTTGAGCGATGATCACAACTATACCATTATCTGCTAAATTTTGACGATCAATAACAACATCATCGGCAATTTGCTTATTGATTTGATTATCTACAAAGACTTTACCAGTTTTAACCGTTTTAACACGCTTGATATATTTTTGGCAAATTTCAACTTGATCCCCATCGCTCATAAGATAAATATTTCTTTCTGGAATTCCACATTTCATAGCTGTTTCTTTATGCTTTAAAATATGATTATATTCTCCATGTACTGGCAAGAAAAATTTAGGTTTTACAAGCGTTAGCATTAATTTTTGCTCTTCTATACTTGCATGACCACTTACGTGAATTTCGCTGAATTCTTGATACGCAACCTTAGCTCCCGCTTTCAAAAGATAATCAAGCACCGCAGAAACATTAGCTTCATTGCCTGGGATTGCCTTAGCAGAAATAATAATCTGATCTGTAGGTTTGATTTTGATGAATTTATGCTCATCTGTTGCCATTCTATAAAGCGCACTCATAGTCTCACCTTGACTACCTGTGGTTACAATCAAAACTTCATTGTCTTTAAATTTATTCACCTCATCTGCATCGATAAAAATTTTACGATCAAGTTTAATATAGCCAAGCTCCATAGCTGTATAGAGATTTCTTTCCATAGAACGGCCTATTACGCAAACTTTTCTTCCGTATTTTAACCCGTAGCTGATCGCTTGAAAAACACGGTGTATATTTGAACTAAAAGTACTCATTATCACTCTGCCTTTAGTCTTAGAAAAAATTTGATCAAAAGTTGGCCCTACTGAACTTTCGCTTTTAGTATAACCTTCTTTATAAGAATTGGTACTATCACTCAAAAGGCATAAAACACCCTCTTCTCCATAATAAGCCAAACGATTTAAATCACTAGGATAGCCATCGATTGGAGTTTGATCTATTTTAAAATCTCCTGTATGGATAATCGTTCCTGCATCGGTTTTAATCGCTAAGGCTGAAGCATCGATAATAGAATGTGTAATATGGATCCATTCTACACTAAATTCACCTATTTCATAAACCTTTCTTTTCTCAACCGGTCTAAACCATTTTCTTTCAGCTTTAAGATTGTGTTCTTCAAATTTATTTGAAATCATTCCAAGAGCTAAAGGTGTAGCGTAAATAGGAAATTGAAATTCTTTGAAAAAATACGGCACAGCTCCTATATGATCCTCATGTGCATGAGTGATAACAATACCTTTTATTTTATCTTTAATTTTTCTAATATAACTAAAATCAGGTATGATGATATCTACCCCGTGCATAGTCCCATCTGGAAAACTCATACCGATATCTACAATAATTGCTTCATTATTTGTTTCAAAAACAGTGATATTTCCACCAATTTCACCGAGTCCCCCAAGGGGAATAACGCGGATTTTATGTTCGCTAGAGTTATTGTATTTTAAAGGGTGCAAACGATTTTCATGTGAAACACGATTAGCTTCTATACATTCTGCAAGAGCTATTTGCCAATCTTCATTTCCACTAAGTTTAGAAGGCAAATTGCGATTTCTTTTTTTTCTTTTTTCTTTAGATTCTTCATCAGTATTTTTAAAACCAGCACTAGCTTTTTCATTTGAATTTTTCAAATTCACCTGATCGGATGCTTCATTATCAGAATCTGTTGTTTTTTTCTTGCGATTTTTGAATTTATTATAAAATCTATTTTTCTTTGTTTTTACAGAATTTTCATTATTTTCATTGTTGTTTTCGTTCATAGTCTTCCTTTACTCTTTCGTAAATTTTAAGGTATGAATCAACGCAAATTTCATGTGGCCTTGAGTTTAATTTAATTTCCAACTCTTTAAAAATTTCTTCCAATTTTATCTTATGGTTTTTTAAATTCCCCATAAGCTGTTTTCTTGGAGATTTGAAACATTCTTTTAAAAATCTCTTAAAAGTGTCGATATGGCAAAAATCTTTGTATTCCCTAAATTTAGTCATTTTTATCACCGCTGACATCACCTTAGGCGGTGGAGAAAAATATTCAGGACTAACATCAAAAAGTATTTCGCAATCACAAATAACAGCGCTTAAAATTCCCAAAGCTGAAAAATCTTTCTCTCCATGCTTAGCACAAAATTTCAACGCCATTTCTTTTTGTACCATTACTATTAAGCCCGAGCAATTTTCATCTTCTAAAACTTTCAAAATCAAATGACTTGCTATATAGTAAGGTAAATTAGCAACTAAAAAATACTTCTTTTCATCTAGACATGCAATTTCGCTTGCATCTTTATGAATTAAATTAAGCCTTCCGCACTCTAATTCTTTTTGAAATTTATTTTGCAAAATAGGGATAAGATCTGAATCAATCTCATACGCTTTTACATTAGAAATTTTCAAAAGTTCTTGCGTTAAATCACCTAAGCCAGGCCCAATTTCTACTATATTTTTTACACCATTGGGTATGGCTTGGATGATTTTATCTAATATGCTTTTATCATTTAAAAAATTTTGTCCGTAATGTTTTTTTGCTTTTACCATGATTGAACTTTTTATTTTAACCAAAAATTCTTAATTTTAAGTCTTATTTAGTTAAAATTATACTAAAAATATATTTAGGAGAACTTTATGATTGTTTGTGCTGGTGGTAATGAAAATTTTTCTTTTGCTAAAAGTATAGGAGTTGGGCTTATAGAATCGGGTATTAATTTAACAGAGCTTTGCTTAAAAGAAAAACCTAAAGATCTGCTTTTTATAGGAAGTTGTGGAATTTATGATAAAGGTGAAATTCTTGGAATTTATGAAAGTTCCCATGTTTTCAATATAGAATATTCTCAAATCAGTGAAAATTTTTATACCCCAACACTTAATGAAATTCATTTTAATACTAATATTGAAAATGTTTCACAAGAAACATCTTACAAGATCAATTCTTCAAATTATATTTGCCAAAATACTTCTGCGGCTAAAAAATTAGCTGAATTTGGATTAGATTTTGAAAATATGGAAGTTTTTTCTGTCTTTAGTGTTGCGAAAAAATTCAATATTCAAGCAAAATGCATTTTGTGTGCGACAAATTTTTGCAATGAAAACGCACATGAAGATTTTATAAAAAATCACAAAAAAGCCAAAGAAAAATTAGAAAATTATTTAAAAGAACACAACTATATTTAATCAAGGAAGATTATTTGGACAAACCTATTAATATCTTAGATTTTCTTCCTGAAGAATTGGAAGATAAAATTCAACCAACGTTTCGCGTGAAACAAATTTATCAATGGATCTATCAAAAATACGCCGATAGCTTTTTAGAAATGAGTTCTTTGCCTAAAAATTTAAGAGAAGAATTAAATAAAGAATATTATTTCGATGCTCTAAAATGCGTCTTTAAAGAAAAAAGCAAAGATGAAAGCATAAAGTATCTTTTTGAATTAAAAGATGGCTTACGCATAGAAAGCGTTTTATTGCCGATGAAAAAAGAAAAATTTGATGAAGAAGGCAAAAGAATAGCTCATGCAAAATTTACAATCTGTGTTTCATCTCAAGTAGGATGTAAAAGCGGATGTAGCTTTTGCTTGACTGCAAAAGGCGGACTTAAAAGAAATCTTAGTGCTGGAGAAATTGTTGCACAAATTCTTTACATTAAAAAAGATAATCAAATTCCTTACGAAAGAAGAATCAATATAGTTTATATGGGCATGGGCGAACCCCTTGATAATCTTAAAAATGTCGCCAAAGCAGTTAAAATACTCTCTTGTAATGATGGTCTAGCTATCAGCCCTCGCAGACAAACCATTAGCACAAGTGGCTTAGCTAAACAAATAAAAGAATTAGGCAAAATGAATTTAGGAGTACTCCTTGCTATATCCTTACATGCGGTAAATGATGAGCTCCGTACGGAATTAATGCCGATCAATAAAGCTTACAATATCGCCGCTATCATGGAGGCAGTCAAAGAATTTCCTATAGATCAAAGAAAACGAGTGATGTTTGAGTATTTATTGATTGATAATGTAAATGATAAAATAGAACACGCTAAGGAGCTTGTTAAGCTTTTAAATGGTATCAAGGCTAAAGTAAATTTGATACTTTTCAATCCTCACGAAGGAAGTTTATATCAACGCCCTAAATTAGAAAATGCTATCAAATTTCAAGATTTACTCAGTCAAAAAGGTGTCACTTGCACCATAAGAGAAAGCAAAGGTCTTGATATTTCAGCGGCTTGTGGGCAATTAAAAGAAAGGGTAAAAACACCGTGACAAGTTTAGATATTTTTGAAATTATTTTTGTATCAGCAGTGGTAATTGTTGGCTTTTTTGGAATGGCTTGGGTAATTTTTAAAGACAAAACAAATAAAAACTAATTCTATCTCCCAAATAGACTAATTAATACTCCACTTTATCCAAATTAAAAATAAATGATAAAATCATTTATTTTTAATTATTTTCAACCAAAGCTGATTTGATCTTGGAAATTCTATTTTTTGAAGTTGCTTGAGAATTTTTTTGAGTTCTTTATCATCCAAATTTAAAAATTCTTTACAAAAGAAACCTTCCTCAAAAACATTGAATCTTTCATCTGATATTTTTTGAACTTTTATAGCTCTGTCTTTTTTTGAAGTTTGAAAAATCAAAATATCCAAAGTATTGATTTGCTTTAAATTTTTAAAACAAATTTGAATAAAATCTTTATTTTGTATCATTACACTACTTTTGCTATTTCTTTTGTAAAATCAGCCTTGATCAAAGTCTTAGAAATATAAAAAATCCTAATATCATCTCCATCAAAAATATATGCCAAACGGTAAGCTTGTTTAGGTAACTTTAGCTTATACTCATAAATCGTTTTATCTTTGTATTTATAGCCCTTAACTTGTTTTATTTTATGCGGAGCTTGATTTATAAAGGTTTTTGTATTTTCACAAATAATTTCACAAATAGATTCTTTATCCATTTTTAAATGTGAAAAAAATTTTTCCAAATATGAATTATTTTCTAAAATAATATTTTTTTCCATGGCCTATTTTTAGCATAAATTACTTAAAAATTAGCAAAATTATAAGAACTCTTTAAATAAATTAACAATTATAAAACAAATATTTAAAATTTGTTAAATTATATTGAGATAAATTTGGAGAAATGGTGTCAAGGGGGAGACTTGAACTCCCGACCTCCGGCTTATGAGACCAGCGCTCTAACCAGCTGAGCTACCCTGACAAAAAGTTTTTAAGTCAAAATTATAGCTTTTTTTTCTAAAATTTTTCTTTATTCTGAAAAATTTTAGCTATAATAACGATTTTAGACAGGTGTCCGAGCGGTTGAAGGAGCACGCCTGGAACGCGTGTAAAGTGCAAGCTTTCGAGGGTTCGAATCCCTTCCTGTCTGCCATTGATCAAACTTATGCCGATGGTAAAGTTATCAAAAACTTACCTAAATATTTATAAAAAAATTAATCAATAAATTTAATCAAACTATTTTTGTTATTAAAAGCCAATCAAAAAAATTTTACAAATATTCCAATAAAATTGCAAAAAATTTAATTTTTACTTAAAATTTTCAGGCAAAAAAAAGTAATATTTTACTAAAATTCAAATTTCTTAAAACAAGGGGCATTAGCTCAGCTGGGAGAGCACAACGCTGGCAGCGTTGGGGTCAGCGGTTCGAACCCGCTATGCTCCACCATGGTTCCGTAGCTCAGTTGGTAGAGCACTACCTTGACATGGTAGTGGTCGTTGGTTCAAGTCCAATCGGAGCCACCATTTTTTAAAACTTTTAATAATCTTTATTTGATCATTCTAGTATAAAATGGATTAAAATAAATTCTCATTAAAACGATATAGTAAATTAGTTATGATATAATTTAGTTTTAAAAATATAAAAGCTAATTTGATATTTTAAAGAAAAATTTTTCAAAATCAACCCTTTAACAAGAAAAGGATTTTTATGTTAAAAGAATTACTTGAAATTAAAAAAGAAATGGAACCCATTATCCATGAAGCCAATGTCAAACTCAATGTTTTAGCAAGAGAGGTTATTGTTCGCAAAAAAGAATACGAAATTTACGGCCCTATGGTTGATCGCGTATATCTTGATAATGCAATTTATGTCAAAGTAATGTCAAGCGGGCGTGATACAAAAAGCGATAACGTTCAAATAAAAAATGGTTTTTACATGGTTTTTGTTGCTCCAGAAAAAGAAAGTACAAAAGATATAAAAAATAAACTCAAAGTTGCTTATGAGGGACTTGATAACAAATTCATCTCTTCTTTGATCCGTTCTTGCCAACGTTTTAAAGAAATTGTCAATAAAACTCAAGCGACTTTAGCCAAAGCTTCTCAAATGAATGTTTTAATCAAAACCAATCTAGGTGAAGCCAGTGCCGCGCTTAAATTTAATATCACTATAGAATACACCAAAGATAATCAAAAGCTTTCGCGTGAAAATTCAAAATCCGCTGGAAGTTTTAGAGATACAAAAACTGCGATTAATCTTGTTGTGGATAAAAATACAGAATCAAGAATTTGTGAAAAATTGCTTGATGATGTTGAAAAATATTTTATCGGTGGGGGTAGTTGATCACTCGCCGATAAATTTCACTCCCATTTTTTCACGCACCCTATCCATCAAATTCATCATTTTTAAAATTTCTTCATGATTCATTTCATCACATTCTATTTTATTTTGTTCTAGGGCTTTAAAACAGGCCTCAAATTCGTATTCAAAACCATTGATTTGACTTGGCACGAGACAATCTTTTATTAACTTTCTTTCTTTATCGTAAGCTTTTATAGAACTTGGATTGTTGATATTATCGACGCAAATATAACCTTTTGTTCCATTTATAACGCCTTTTCTATCACTAATAGCAGCTACACTTGAATTTAAAAAAGCAAAAGCACCCTTTTGAAATTCTAAGATAATCCCATTGCTTTCATCCACACCACTAGGCATTTTTTTACACGTTGCAATAATATTTTTAATTTCATCTTTTAAAAAACTAAGAGCAAAATTAAGTGTATAAATTCCTACATCAAGTAAAGCACCACCACCAAGCTCTAAACTTGTTATGCGGTTTTTATGTGTAACATTGTAGGCTAAATTTGCTTCTATGCTAACTATTTCGCCGATTAAATCTTTTGCCAAAAGATCTTTAATGATATCTATATAAGGCATATAACGCGTCCAAATTCCTTCAGCTAAAAGCACATTTTTAGCCCTTGCTAATTCCACCACCTCTTTAGCCTGTTTGAAATTTAAAGTGAAAGATTTTTCGCAAAGCACATTTTTATGATTTTCAAGACAAAGCTTTATATGATCATAGTGTAAAGAATGTGGGGTGTTGATATAAACAAGATCGATATTTTGATCTTTAAGTAATCCTTCATAATCAGTATAAAATTTTTCAAAACCATGCGTCAAAGCAAAATCTTTTGCACGGCTTAAAGATCCCACCGCATACGGGTGGAATCCTGCTTGTTTTAGCATCGGTGCGATTTTGTTTGCTATAGATCCAGCACCTAAAAAAGCGATATTTTTTCGCTTAGAATTTGTAAGCATATCCTAGATATACACCATAATTTGTTTGCTTAGGATCATAAAAATTAGATCCAATTGTACTTTGGTAGAAATTTCTAGAATTATAACGAATTTGTTCTGCCTTAACGCCAAACTCTATTTCATTGCGTGGAGTAAGTTCATAAAGAGCACCCAATTTCGCTCCATAAACAAAACCATCAAAATTCTGAGATAGAGATAAAAACGATGTTTTTAGATCGATATTAGTTTTTGCATAACCAGAATACACACCTAAAACCGCCCTTGTATTTGTGAAAAGCTTTGGAGTGAAATCATAGCCTAATAAAAACTTATGTGTCGTAAAATCGCCCTCTATTTGAATTTTTGGAGTTTTAATCAAATCATTAAATTCGTCAGAATAATTATAAGCGGCATAAATTCTATGTGATTCATTGAAACGATATCCAGCTCTTAATCCAAAATTAGGGATATTTCCTGACACATCTCCATTGAAAGTCATACCTGTTAAATTATGCTTAAGATCACCTTTTACATTAGAATGCATCCAAGCAGCATCAGCTCCTATGAAAAATCCTGATTTTTCATCCGCTAAAGCTATATTAGCAAACAAGCACACACCGGCAACTATACTCAATAATTTTTTATCCATGTCTTCCCTTAAAATTTTAATCAATCTAAAATTTTTTAGATTTATAAATTATATAATTTTAATATTTAATATCATATTTATTTTAGAAAAATTTTAAATTTTTATTAAAAAATGGGAAGATTCTACTCACTTAGGTACCACCATATCACTGCGGCATTCTATGACTGTATGCACATTTCCACGTGGATTGAAGTCCCCTACAACTTTGATCCATTTTGGTTTGAGTTTATCTTTTAAGGTATTGTAAATTTCATTGATACTTGCTTCATGTGAAACATTTCTATACATGAAAGTATTGATATAAAGTTTTATAGCTTTAAGTTCAACGACGAATTGATCCGGTATATACTCAAGATATATCGTTGCAAAGTCAGGATAACCACTCCTAGGACAACAACACATGAATTCAGGTAAAGTGATCTTTATGATATAGTCATTTTTAGCATCATTGGGCCAAATTTCCATATTATCTACATTAAATTCTTTGATTTCTTTTTCACCATAACGCATTTATTTTTCCTTACAATAAATTTAAAAATTCAAATTATAGCAAATTTCATTCTTGCAAAAAATATTATCAAGCTTATATTGCCTTTGATCA
>NZ_JACHTP010000012.1:0-45099 GCF_020135855.1 Campylobacter sp. B0100352/1 | reverse complement strand
AAAAATTTTTATGGATGTGATTGTATTTTATCTAAAAATATTTAAAGATATAAATTTATAAAAATAATTTTAATCCAGCTAAGATAAAAAGTAATAATTTTAAAAAGAGGGCAATAAATAAACATAAATAATTGCTATTTGAAGATAAAGAATTTGCTTATTTTATATTAAATTAAGAGAAATAAAACAATATAAAAGCGATTCAAATTTTCAAAAAATCAGATACCATCAAGTTAAATGAGAATTTATCTCATTTAACTAAAATTCTGATGGTTGTTTTAAATTATCTACTTTTTCAATCTCACAAGGTTGATTTATATAACAAGGACCTGTCATTTTAACATAAATTGTCAGTCTTTTTTTATCTGGAGATATTTCATAACTTTCTATGGTTAAAACTCTATTTCTTGGAAAAAGTAATTCATATTGAGTTTCAAATGCAGCAAGTCCTTTTAAAGAGACAAAAAGTGTATCTGAAAATTTTGGAACTTTTATAACAAGTTCAACCGGCCTTGACTGAAATACACTATTTCTAATTGCCGTAGTAGACATAAAACCATAGTCTCTATATTTTTTATGACTGATTAACTCCAGATAAGTTTTGGCTTGATCTGTAAATTTTCCATTTTTATAAATTTTTGAAAAATAACCTTGATCTAAAAGTCTAAATATAAAACTTAAATTTTCATAGCGATAAACAATTAAATTTTCAAATATGATTGTTTTTCTTAAAGCTTTGTCAAGTTTTTTCACCATATCCTTTTGTTTTTCATTTAAAGAATAAAGTCCTTCTCCATTTCTTAATTTTTCATTGATCACTACAAAATCACCATAAGTATATTGATAAACTATATCTCTTTCTTCTTTGGATAAAATATTATTTCCATATAATTGTATCCACCAATTTACAGCTTCTCTACCAGTTTTAAATTTTTTATAGCTTTCTTCATCAGCCATTAAAGATAATTGAAAACCTAAAAATAAAAGTAAAAAAATAATATTTTTCATTAAATACTCCTTTTAATAAATATTTCCTTATAAATATCGGAAAATTATTCAATATTATAAAGCTCTTAATATGATAACTTTTATTTTTGAAATAGAAATGACTGATATCGAATCTAGATTAAACAAGATAGAAAATTTCATTTTTTATATTGTAAGTATGAAATTAAGAAGTTATGATAAAATGGTGCCCGAGGTCGGACTCGAACCGACACAAGGTTGCCCTTACCAGATTTTGAGTCTGGCGCGTCTACCAGTTTCACCACTCGGGCTTAATTAAAACTATAATTATATTTCTTTTAGCTAAAAAACAATTTAAAATAAAGGTTTTGATAAAAAAATATTTAAAAAAATATAAGAATTGATTTTTTGGAACACTTATTGCTTATAAATTGTAGCAATATTGACAAAAGATTCTAGTTTATTAATTTTTTAAGGAAAAAAATGAGAATTACAAATAAATTAAATTTCACCAATTCTGTTAGCACTTCAATGGGTGGGCAAAGTGCCTTATATAAGATCTCTCAACAACTTGCTTCAGGATTGAAAATTCAAAATTCTTACGAAGATGCAAGCACCTATATAGACAATACTCGTTTAGAATATGAGTTAAAAACGCTAGAGCAGGTTAAACAAGCAACGAGTTCTGCTAAAGAATTAACCGAAAATAGCATGAAAGCCTTGCAAGATATGGTTAAGCTTTTAGAAGATTTTAAAGTTAAAGTTACTCAAGCAGCTAGTGATAGTAATTCTCAAACATCAAGAGAAGCGATAGCAAAAGAATTGCAACGTATCAAAGAAAGCATTCTGCAACTTGCAAATACTAGCGTCAATGGTCAATATCTTTTTGCCGGTTCTCAAGTTGCGAACAAACCTTTTGATTCTAATGGTAATTATTATGGTGATAAAAATAATATCAATGTTGTAACTGGTTCAGGAACTGAAAGTCCTTACAATATCCCTGGTTGGGATCTCTTTTTCAAAGCCGATGGAGACTATAAAAAGCAAATTACCACCAATATCAGCTTTAAGGATAATCGCTATACCGAGGCAGACAAGGATAAACAAGAATATTTAAATGGAGATTCTGCTTGGAAACAGCTTATCGGACAAAATTATGTAAAAGATGGAAAATTAGATCCATATAATGATTTTGAAGATAAAGATAAAAAGCTTGACTTTCCACCTTCGACACTTTATGTTCAAGGAACTAAACCAGATGGCACAAGCTTTAAAAGTGCGGTTTTGGTAAAACCAGATGATAAAATAGAAGATGTATTAGAGCAAATCGGTGCACTTTATGGCAACACTCCTAACAATAAAGTTGTAGAAGTAAGCATCAACAATAGCGGTCAAATTCAAATTACAGATTTAAAACAAGGTAATAATAAATTAGACTTTCATGCCGTAGCCTATACTCCGCAAATGGAAAAAACTGAAGATTTTAAAGGTATGCTGGAATTTGCCAAAGAAAATGATCTTAAAATGGAAGATATTACCAACGAAGTCATGAAGGCTGCTATACAAAATGGTGATATCACTAATCCAACTAATCCAGTTACCATCAAGCTAATAGGAAAAGATGGAAAAGAACAAGAATTTACCTTCAGTCTAGCCCAAACCGATTTCATTAAAAGCAATATGACTGATTCAGATGGTAATAAAGCCAACGGTGCAGACTATGATAATGTTTATTTTGAAAAAGATGGCAACACTGTTTATGGCAATGTTTCTCAAGTTATCAAGGGAAGTAATGCTTATGCAACAGATTCAACCAAGCTTAGCGAGGTGATGGCAGGAGATAGTCTAAATGGTACCACCTTAAATTTAAAAGTTAATTCCAAAGGTGGAAATACTTATGATGTGACTATAGATTTAGGCAATTCAACTGTAAAATTTAAAAATGCGGCTGGACAAGATATAAGTTTTCCTATCATGCATACCGATCCTACGACAGGAAATAGCGGGGTAGTAACTCCTTCAGATGAAATAACTTATGGGCAAATTAATAATATCATCGGTATGTTTGCCTCTGATAAAGTGCCTACTCAAACCATTGATGCAACAAATAACAAAGTGGATGCTACAGGTTATGACAATATCCAACAACTCATAAAAGATTCTCAAGCAACTGTAGATGTTAGTATGGATTACAAAGGACGTATTAGCGTTACAGATAAACTTTCTTCAGGAACGAACATAGGAATTTCTTTAAGCGATTCTCAAAGTGGTCATTTTCCAGTACCTCCTTATAGCGAAACAGCACAAATTCAAAGTGGCCCAAATTTTAGCTTTAGCGCAAACAATGCTTTAACTATAGATGAACCAAATGTAGATCTTATAAAAGATCTTGATACTATGATCGATGCAGTTTTAAGTGGCAATATGAGAGCAGATGGAAATTCAGCCGATCCTAGAAATACAGGAATGCAAGGCGCTTTAGAAAGGCTTGATCACTTGGCTGATCATGTAAGCAAACTTAATACAACTATGGGTGCTTATCACAATATCATAGATGGGGTAAATACCCGAGTGAGTTTTTTAAGTGTAAATGTGCAAAGCATTAAAACAAATGTTATTGACGTTGATTATGGCGAAGCGATGATGAATTTAATGCAAACCCAACTTGCATACCAAGCTTCCCTTAAAGCAAGCACTACTATATCTCAACTTAGTTTATTAAATTATATGTAAAATTATGCTATAATGGCTTCTTTAAAAAATATTTTTTAAGGAAAAAACATCAAAAAAGAAGCCATTTTTACTATTTCTACTTTTGGTATTTTTTATTTATGTCTTTGTATGCTAACTCCTAGCATGGGGAGTTGGATTTATAAAATAAATTTATTTTTATTTGGGGAATTTGGATATTATTATCCTTTTTTCTTATTTATTTTAAATTATTTTTACTACAAAAGAAGCTATAAAATAGAAAATTTTTCACGTCAAGAACTTTTTGGTATAGGTTTTGCTTTTTTTTCGATACTCTTACTTTTTTCTGTGCTTTATAGAGGTTATGGCTATATTTTAGAATTCGTTTATACTGTTTTTTCTACTCTTTTAGGGCATGTTGGAAGCGGTATTTTTGCACTTTTACTTTTTGTTTTTTCTTTGATTTTACTCTTTCCAAAATTTGCAAAAGAACTTTTAAAAATAGAGTTAAATTTTACTATTTTACTTAAATTAGAACATGCTTTAAAAACACTTTTAATGAGAGTTTTTGGCGGAGATAGCGATAAGGATGATATAGGAAAATCAGAACCACAAGCTCCAATTATCGAAGTTAAGCAAAAACATCCAGTTAATACTTTAAGCGAAGTTGAAGAATTGGTAAAAATCAATAATATTAATGCAAGTAAAAATTCTATCACAACAGCTAAAGAAAATTTTGAAAAATTAAAAAATCAAATTTTAGATGAAAAAGTAGAAATTGATAAAGAAAGTTTAAAAGAGGCAAAAAGTTTTGTTTATGAAAATTCTCAACAGGTTAGAAATTTTGCACAAAAGGCTAGTAGAAGTAGTATAAGTCTTGATGAAGAATTTAATTTTATTTTAAAAGAAGAGGTAGATATGATCCCAAAACGTTTTTTAAAACCTAAAAAACTTGAAGAAATTAAGCAAATAGATACCACGGGTAGAAATTTGGATGAGCCAAGCTATAAAAGAAAAAATATAGAAATTTCACTACCAAAACAAGAAATAAAACCAAAAATTTTCACCAAAGAATTAGAACAAAGAGAAGATTTAATACAAAAAGCAAAATTAGAGCAAGAATACAAAGCTTACCAAAATGAAATACTTGAAAATAAAGTAAAAGAAGAAATTCAAGAATTAGAAAAAAATGATAAATTAGAACTAGATTTAAACAATATCATAGAAGGTAATAAATACAATTTTGAAGAAACAACTCAAGATCTTACAATAAAACAAGAAGTGATTAAGCCTAAAGAAGTCTTTGAAGAGCCTGTAACAAAAGAAGAAATAATAGAAGCTGATCAACCAACTATGCAATATCATGCAAATTTTGAAGAGCCTGAAATTTTAGATTTTAGTGAAGAGAACTTTAAACCTAAAGAAATAGAAAGCATGAATGAAAATACTGATGATTTTATGCCCGTAGTTGAAGAATTAGATCGTCCTTATATCGAGCCAATTCCTGTTATTAAACTCCAAGAAGAAACAAAAGAAGAAACTCAAAAAGCCTTTGAAGCAATTAGTGAACAAGATAACAATGAATTTAAAGAAGAAATTAAAAGTGAAAACAAAGAAGAGGAAATTATTAAACAAAGGGCTATTTTAGCAAAAGAAATCGAACTCAATAAAGCGCTTTTAAAAGAAATAGAACAAGGAGAGATGGAAAAGCCAAAAGATTTTAAATTGCCACCGCTTGATTTTTTAGCTAATTTTTCGCAGCATAAATATGATGTTAATGAGCTTGAAATTGATAAAAAAATTTACAATTTACTTGAAAAATTACGCCGTTTTAAAATAGGGGGTGATGTTACTAGAACCTATGTTGGGCCTGTAGTGACTACCTTTGAATTTCGCCCAAGCGCCGATGTAAAAGTGAGTAGAATTTTAAATTTACAAGATGATTTAACCATGGCTTTAATGGCAAAATCTATACGCATTCAAGCTCCAATTCCTGGAAAAGATGTAGTGGGAATTGAAGTTCCAAATGAAGAAATTCAAACGATTTATTTGCGTGAAATTTTAGAAAGCGAAGTATTTAAAAACTCTAAAAGCCCTTTAACTATAGCTTTAGGAAAAGATATTGTAGGTAATGCTTTTGTGACTGATCTTAAAAAATTACCTCATTTGTTAATAGCAGGGACAACTGGAAGTGGAAAAAGCGTAGGGATTAATTCTATGCTTTTAAGCCTTTTATATCGCAATTCTCCAAAAACTTTACGTTTAATGATGATCGATCCAAAAATGCTTGAATTTAGTATTTACAATGACATCCCACATCTTTTAACCCCTGTCATTACAGATCCTAAAAAAGCGGTTAATGCTCTTTCTAATATGGTTGCGGAAATGGAAAGACGCTATAGATTAATGGCGGATGCAAAAACTAAAAATATAGAAAATTACAATGAAAAAATGAAAGAAATAGGCGGCGAGGAATTACCTTTTATCGTTGTTATTATCGATGAATTGGCTGATTTGATGATGACTGCAGGTAAAGATGTAGAATTTTACATAGGGCGTCTTGCACAAATGGCAAGAGCAAGCGGAATTCATCTAATTGTTGCTACTCAACGCCCTTCCGTGGACGTGGTAACTGGTCTTATCAAAGCAAATTTACCAAGTAGAATTTCTTATAAAGTAGGGCAGAAAATAGACTCTAAAGTTATTTTGGATACTATGGGAGCTGAAAGCTTGCTAGGAAGAGGGGATTGTTTATTTACCCCTCCTGGAACAAGTTCTATTGTGAGATTACACGCCCCATTTGCAAGTGAATTTGAAATAGAAAAAATTGTAGATTTCTTAAAAGATCAAGAAGAAGTTTGCTATGATGAAAATTTCTTGCAAGATTCTAAAAATTCATCTTTAGTAAATGATACTTTTTCAGATGATAACGAAGTAGATGAGCTTTATGAAGATGCAAAAAGAATCATTCTAGAAGATCAAAAAACAAGTATTTCTTATATACAAAGAAGATTAAATATAGGCTATAATCGTTCTGCAAACATAATAGAAAGATTAACAAAAGAGGGATTTTTAAGCGAGCCTGATTCTAAAGGTAAAAGACAGATTTTATAATATCCTTTAAATAAAGGATATTATAAAAATTATTTATCTCTAAGATTTAATTCATTGATTAATTTAGAATAAGAATTATAATCTTTTCTTTTAAGATAACTTAAAAGTCTTTTTCTTTGTCCAACTAGTTTTAAAAGTCCTAATCTTGAAGAAAAATCTTTTTTGTAGATTTTTAAATGTTCTGTAAGCTCTGCAATTCTTGCAGTTAAAAGAGCTACTTGAACTTCTGTTGAACCAGTATCACCTGGTTTTCTAGCGAATTTCGCAACAATTTCTGCTTTTTTAGCCGAATCTAAAGCCATATTGACCTCCTGATTGGTATAATTTAAAAACCGTGATTTTATCAAATAAAAACCAAAAATAAACTGAAATAACTTTTATTTAAATTTTTAAGCCATTTTCTAAGAAAATTTTATTATAATTAAAAACTATATATTCTAAGGAGAAATTTGTGCTATTTACCAAAGCAAGCGAATATGCTTTACTTTCTTTAATTTACATTGCTCAAAAAGAAAAACCTCAAGATGTAGATTTTCTATCCACTGAGCTTAATATTCCAAAAAGTTTTTTAGCTAAAATTTTGCAAACCTTAGCTAGGGATAATTTGCTTAATTCTTTCAAAGGTACAAAAGGGGGCTTTACTTTAGCAAAAGATCCTAAGGAATATAACATCAAAGAAATTATAAATAGCGTAGAAAAAAAAGAAGTCAATGTTTTTGAATGTAGTGGTGGGGTATGTCCTGACAATAAAGAGAAAAATTGCACTCTTATGCCCATGCTTATAGAACTACAAGATAGAATAGATGGATTTTTAAGCTCTATAACCTTAGCGGATATTATAAAAAAATAAATGGCAAAAAAAAATAAAATATTTGATCTTGTTTTTCCTTTTTTAGGACCTTTAATAGGACCGGTTTTAAAGGCTAAAAGTCTCACTATAGTTGGTTTTATAGTTTGTATTTTAGCTATTATTATCGTTCCTTTGCCAAGTCCTATTTTGGACTTTTTTTTAGCTTTGAGTATTGCCTTATCGGTTTTGATTATCCTTATTTCTATTTATATTCCAAAACCAACCGATTTAACCACCTTTCCGACTTTAATCTTAATCATAACGCTTTTTAGACTTTCATTAAATATCGCCACAACGCGTATGATCTTGAGCGAGGGACAAAATGGACCTGAAGTTGTAAGTGAGATCATCGCTTCTTTTGGTGAATTTGTGGTTGGTGGAAATATGGTTATCGGAGTAATCGTATTTTGCATCCTTGTTTTGATTAACTTTATGGTTGTAACCAAAGGTAGCACTAGGGTTTCTGAAGTGCAAGCAAGATTTACACTTGATGCAATGCCTGGTAAGCAAATGGCTATTGATGCGGATTTAAATGCCGGTCTTATTGATGAACAAACAGCGCGTGCAAGACGTCAAGAAATCATAGCTGAAGCGAATTTTTATGGCGCGATGGATGGTTCGAGTAAATTTATCAAAGGTGATGCAGTTGCTGGTATTATTATCACAATTATCAATATTATCGGAGGCTTTTTAATCGGCTCTTTTCAACACGATATGCCATTATCCACAGCTGCTTCAACCTATACTATACTTACTATAGGTGATGGACTTGTATCTCAAATTCCTGGCCTCATAACTTCTACAGCTACGGCTATTATTATTACTCGCGCAAGTAAAGATGAGGATAATTTTGCAGAAGGAACTTTAAATCAGCTTTTAAGTGAATACAGAACCTTATTAATCGTAGGTTTTGTTTTGTTTATTTTTGCTTTAGTACCAGGTTTGCCTCACTTATCTTTAGGATTTATGTCTTTAGTCTTTTTAGGTTTAGGATTTTTAACCAAACAAGTAAAAGAGGGTAAAATTGAAATCATGGCAGCTAAAAAGACTAAGCCGAGTGCTGCAGCTAGTGGTGGAGCAGCTGCACCAAATGCTGCAGTTCCTGCTAAGAAAAGCGAAGAAGAAATTTTAAAAGAAGAAGAGCATAAAATTAATGATATTCTTAAGGTTGAAATTTTAGAACTTGAACTTGGATATGGACTTATAAAATTAGCTGAAAGCGAATTGACTGAAAGAATTAGATCCATGAGAAGAAGTATCGCAGAAAGCTTAGGATTTTTAATGCCAAAAATAAGAATTCGTGACAATTTAAGACTTAAGCCTAATGAATACAGCTTTAAATTAAAAGGAGTTTCCATAGCGAGTGCTGAAATTTATCCGGATAAATATTTAGCTATGGATAGTGGATTTATCACCGAAGAAATTGAGGGTATAGCCACCAAAGAACCTGCTTTTAATTCCGATGCACTTTGGATTGATGCGAATTTAAAAGATGAAGCAACTCTTAATGGTTATATAGTGATCGATCCTGCTAGTGTGATTTCAACTCACATGAGTGAACTTATTAAATCACATGCAAGTGAGCTTTTAACACGTCAAGAAGTGCAAAACCTTTTAGATAAGGTTAAAAACGATTATCCTATTATAGTTGAAGGTGCTTTAAGTGTGGCACCTGTAAGTCTTATTCAAAAGATTTTAAAAGATTTACTCAAGTATCATATTCCAATTAAAGATATGCTTACTATTTTAGAGTCAGTTAGCGATATTGCCGAAGTGAGTAAAAGTTTTGACATGATTATAGAGCATGTAAGAGCGTCGTTAGCAAGAATGATTACAAATATGTATTTAGATGATAAAGGAAATTTAGATATTTTTATTTTAGATTCTGCTAGTTCGGCGATTTTAATGGAAAATGTCCAATTTAGAGACGGTAGTTATCATTTACCTTTAAGTGTAGCACAAACTGGCGTTTTAGTCGATACTTTAAGAGCCGAAGTGGCTGCAGTTTCTAATGGTCGTATCAAACCTTTCATACTTTGTGTTGAGCCGCAACTTAGAAAATTTATTGCCGATATTTGTTATAACTTTAATATTAACATTGTTGTGCTAAGCTTTGCTGAAATTGCTGAAAATACCAATTTCAATACAGAAGGTATTATTAAGATAGAACTTTAAGGAAAATAATGAAAATTTATCATCTTTCACATACAGATCTTGATGGTTATGCTTGTCAATTTATCACTCATTTTTATTTTAAGAATGTGAAATTTTACAATTCAAACTATGGAAAAGAAATCAATGATAATTTTAATGCTATTTTAAGCGATATTGAAAAAGATGAAAATTTTGAAAAAGCAATTATTTTAATCACAGATTTAAATTTAAGCCTTTCACAATGCGAAGAATTTGACAAAATATGTCAAGAAAAAAAGATTAAGATTTTTTTACTTGATCACCATCAAAGTGGGGAAGAGTGTGCAAAAAAATATCCTTGGTATTTGTTGGACTCAAAAAGATCAGCTACTAAAATCACTTATGATTTTTTCTCTAAAATTTGCCATACAGATTTAGAACTTTCACATTTTGTTGATGTAGTTAATGCTGTAGATATTTGGTTAAACGCGGATGAAAATTTTGAGCTTGGAAAAGTTTTTTTAGGCTTAGTTGCTAATGCTAAAGAAATCAATCGAGTGATGTTTAAAGAAATACAGGTTTATTATATATTTTTTCTTTTTGAAAGAG
Source organism: Campylobacter sp. B0100352/1 (assembly GCF_020135855.1). NCBI lineage: Bacteria > Pseudomonadati > Campylobacterota > Epsilonproteobacteria > Campylobacterales > Campylobacteraceae > Campylobacter > Campylobacter sp. B0100352/1. Next base: position 34,736 of record NZ_JACHTP010000012.1, on the reverse strand, counting down.
CTATTAAATTTATAGGAAAAGAAAATTCTCATATTTTGCTTGAAAATGCTATACACTTTATAAAAAAAGATTTTTTTATGAGAAATTATGATGATACACTTGCTAATTTAATTTCTAGTTTTGTTGTTGAAAAACTAGGGGAGTTAAAAGATGAATTTAGCATAGAATACGGAGGCCATAAGGGAATTTTAACTGTTAATATAGGAAATACTTCCATCATTGGTAATGATTTTTTAATCAAAAATCCAGACTATGATTTTTTTATTGATGTAAGTTCAAGAAAAACGCTAAGTTTTAGAGCAAATGGTAAAATAGACGTTAGTCTAATGGCTAAAAAATTAGTTGGTGGAGGAGGGCATAAAAATGCAAGCGGTGGCTTATTTTCAGCTTATAAAGATAGCTCGAATTACCCTTATATCAAAGCTCAAATTCTTGATCTTATCAAAAGCAAAGAATTAAAAAAGGAAAGCAAAGATGTCCAAGCAAAAGAACTTAAATGAAGAGTTAGAAGATTTGCAATATGAATTAAGCATTGTTTTAGAGGCTATGCTTTTATATGCTGGAGTTAAAAGAGAGAAATTAGAATCAGCTATTGAGGCGTATATAGATAATATAGATTTAGTATTAAAAGATTCTCAAAAAGAGGGCGTTGATGAAATTTTAGAAGTTGTGGAATTTTTAAAAAACAAACATAAGGATTTATTTCTATGAAAAAAATAGCTACGATAGTTTTAAGCTTATATTCTTTAAGCTATGCCAATATTTATGAAAATTTGAGTGATTTTGCTTATAAAAAAACTTCTGATAAAAATGTTAAAGTTGAAAATGCAAAAATAGTCCATTTTTATAAAAACAATAAAGAATGTTTAGATCTTTTAATCAAATCTAATCAAGTGCAAATTTTAAAAACTTACAATTCTTGCAAAAATTTAGACAAAGATTCTAATTTTAATGATTTTTTAAATCACGATTTTCTAACTTTATATAAAAATGATGGAAAAGTGATCCAACAAATAACATGGGATTTAAAAAATGCTATGCAAGATATTATGATTTATTATAAATTGCATTATAGTTTTAGTCAAAATAAAGACGACATGAGTAAAAATCCAAATTTAGATATTTTAAATATGGATCCAAAAGAGGGCGGAACCTTACTTTATAAAGTCAATAACCAAGCGTGTGTTGGTATAGAACTTTTAAAACATAATTCTAAAATGGCCATGAAAGTCTATGGTATAGAAAATTTAGATAAAAAATGTAAATTCTTTATAGAATCTCCAGATTTTAAAGATATTTCCTATACAGCAAAAGATTTTAATTGGTATTATTTAGAATAAAAAAATAGTTTAATTTTTAAAAATATTTTTTTAAAAAAACTGATTTTATCGGAAAAATTATTTTGTCCTAGAGTTTGAAAAACACAAGTATCTAAATCTCTTTTTTCTTGAATGCTTAAATTTTTCATTTGAAAATTAAACCTTATATAAAATATTGCAAATATGTATTTTATTTTAAATTACTTTAGTTTTTTATTAAAAATTTAACGATTAATCCTTTTTTAATTTTCATTGACTTTTATTAACCAAAATTATATAATTAATTGTGATTTAATTTTCTAAAAAGGAGAAAAGCTTATGAAAAAGAAAATTTCAGTAGCTTTGGCATTAATGTTATTTGGAAGTTGTGCATTTGCACTTGATCAAAAATTAGAAAAAACCAAAAGTGCTACAGGTATTGACTTACCTAAAGCTAAATGGGTTTTACCTAAGGCATTAAATGAAGATGGTACGATCGATGAGAGCAAAATGCCAAAAGATTCTAAATACGCCCAAATGGTAATTTTTGGTAACAAAATTCTTAATGAAACTAGCAAATACACTGGACCTCAAGCAAAAGATCCAAAAAAAAGATTTGCAGGAAACAATCTATCTTGCTCTAGCTGTCACGCAGCGGCTGGAAGTGTTCCAAATCAAGCAGGTTTTGTAGGAATTTGGGGAAGATTTCCACAATATAATGCAAGAGCGGATAAAGTGATCACTCTAGCAGATAGAATCAATGGTTGTTACGAAAGATCTATGAATGGCAAACGTATGCCTGAAAATTCTCCAGAAATGAAAGCAATGCTTACTTATATGCAATGGCTATCTCAAGGTGTTCCAGTGGGAGCTAAGATCGAAGGTCAAAGCCTTAAAAAAATAGATTATCTCACAAGAGCAGCTGATCCAAAAAAAGGTAAAAAAATCTATATGGATAAATGTGCAGTTTGCCACCAAGAAAATGGCCAAGGTTTAAAAAATGAAGATACCAAAGGAGCCTACTACATTTATCCGCCATTATGGGGAAAAGATAGTTATAATACAGGAGCAGGAATGTATCGCTTAATCAAAGCAGCTTCTTACATTAAAGAAAATATGCCTCAAGGTGATCCTAACTTAACTCTTGAAGAATCTTATGATGTAGCTGCTTATATGAATTCTCAATCTCGTCCTGTAAAATCACATAGAGATCAAGATTTTCCTGATAGAAAAGTAAAACCTTTGGATATGGATGTTGGACCTTATGATGATAGTTTTTCTACAACACAACATCGTTATGGACCTTATAAACCAATGTTAAAAAAATAATTCTCTAAGGCAAGAAATTTTCTTGCCTTTAACTTTCTTAATTTTCTTTCTAAAATTTCATTACAATCTTTTTCTTTAAATTGTAAAAAATAATTTTCAAAAATTCGCAATAGAGTATTAAAACTAAAAAATAATAAAGCTAAAATTTAGTTTTCAAAATACAAATAAAAATCAATAAATTTATACAATAAATTTTATGGATAAATTAGAAACCTACAAAAGGTAAAGTATTTAAAATATGAAATATCCATACTTTAAAGCATAAATAAACGCTTTATTTCCATAAAAATAAAAAAGTTTGAAAATTATAGTTTTCAATACAAAATTAGAATTTAATATGTATTTTTACCTTTTATCATACTTTTTTAAGTATTTTATATTTTTTAGTCTAAAAAGTTTTTTGACTCATAAAAAGCTTTTTTTTACTAAGTTGATGCTAAAATATTCTTTTAAAATAAAATTGGGAAAATAAAAATGAAATATCCTTTAGATTGTGAAGAAAGTTTTGAAAAATCTTTTTTATTTTGGTTGGCCAAATATGTAAAATTTAAACTCAATTCTCTTTCAAATAAAGAACTCAAAAATCCAGAAATTTTAGCTAAAATCAATTTTGCGCTTACCAAAGGCATTTCAAATATAGAAGAATTAGATGCTTTAGCAAAAAAAGCAAGAAATATAGGTTTAAGCGGAGTTAATACCTATTTTAATCCTTTAAAAAAGCTTTTTGAATATTTGAAATTTTACAAACTCCATTCCTTAAAACAAATCGATGAAGAGCTAATCGTTGAAATTTTAGCCAGTATTACGGGATCTTTATCTGATGCAAGTAAAAAAAATCACAGAATTGCTGTGATTAATTTTTTTGATTTTTTAGATAAACAAAATGAAGAAGATGGTAAATCTCATATCTTTGATATTAATCTTAAAAATTGGGCAGGAATTACAGGTTCTAAAGGTGTTAAACTGCCCGAATTTATGAGCGAAGAAGAAGTTAAAAAATTTCTTGATGCTATAGAAAATGCTGATTTTAAAAGCAATACTATACGCAATCAACTCATTATCAAAATCATCATTTTTACAGGAATTCGAGTCAGTGAAGCTATCAACATAAAAATGGGCGATATTAGCGAAGAAAACGATCTTTATCTTATAAGAATAAGATCAAAAGGTAATAAATACCGTATTGTTATGATTAAAAAAGAACTCATAGAGCATTTGCTTAAAAATGTCCAAATAAACTATATGAGCAAAGATACCTTGCTTTTTGTCAATAAAAAAGGCACTCCCCTAACCCAATCTTACGTTAGTCGCATCGTTGAGCAACTTTTATTTCGCGCAGGAATTCGCAAACAAAAAAATGGAGCACACATGCTGCGTCATACTTTTGCCACTTTGCTTTATAAAAAACAAAAAGATTTAGTTTTAGTGCAAGAAGCCTTAGGACATGCGAGCTTAAATACCTCAAGAATTTATACTCATTTTGATAACGACAAATTAAAACTTGCTGCACAAGTTGCAAAGGAGATCAGTGAGCGCTGAAAATTTTGCAGTTTTTGGAAAGTATTTGTATTATGATCTAAAATACATTTTAAGAGCTTGCAATCAAAAACAAAGCAAAAAATATTTCAATTTTGCTAAAAAACATAAAGAAAAATTTTATTTTATAGTCCTTGTTGATTATGAATTTTATAAATATTTATATGATGATAATTTTAAAAGCAAAGAGGCTTATTTGGTGTTTTTTGCTTACAAAAAAAGGAGGGAATTTTCTGTTTTTTCTATTGAAGAGGATAGATTTTTACCCTCTTTTTATGATGGGCTTAATTTTCAAAACTATAAAGAAAATTTTTTAAAAGTTAAAGAAGCGATTGCCAAAGGTCAAAGCTATCAAGTCAATCTCACTCAAAATTTTCATTTTGACACTTTACTTGATGGCTTTGATTTATTTAATCTTTTATTAAAAAGACAAAATACACAATTTAAAGCTTATATTAAAGATGAAAATCGAGAAATTTTATCTTTTTCTCCGGAATTATTTTTCAAAACTAAAAATAATACAATCATCACAAAACCTATGAAAGGAACAATCAAACGAGATAAAGATCCAAAAAAAGATAAGGAAAATAAACTTTTTTTAAAAAATGATATTAAAAACTTAAGCGAAAATGTGATGATTGCTGATCTTTTAAGGAATGATCTTTCTAAGCTTATTAAAAAACAAAGTATGAAAGTAAAACTTTTTAAGATACAAAGTTACCCTACTTTGCACCAAATGACTTCTACAATCAAGGGCTCTTTAAAGAAAAATATTGATTTTTATAAAATTTTCAAAGCTCTTTTTCCTTGTGGATCAATCACCGGTGCTCCTAAAATTGAAACCATAAAACTCATCGAAAATCTTGAAAAAAGAGAACGTGGAATTTATTGTGGTTCGATAGGACTTATACATAAAAATAAAAGCAAATTTAGCGTTGCAATACGCACTTTAGAAAAAAGAGAAAATTATCAATACAGCGTAGGCGGTGGTTTGGTTTGGGATTCTAATTTAAATGATGAATTTGATGAGTTAAAATTAAAGGCTAAATTTTTAATGCCTAAAGATTTTTTTCTTTTTGAAACCATGTATTATAAAAATGGCAAAATTCTGTTTTTCAAACAACACCTACAAAGGCTTTTAAATTCGGCTATAAAATTTGATTTTAACACTCAAATTTTACTTAAAGAATTTAGTCAAATATTACAAGAAAAAGCCGATGCAAATGAGTTTTTAAACCTAAGTATCCACAAACTAAATAAAAAGCTTTTTTTGAAAGAGCATAATTTATTTTATACTAGCAAACTTGAAACTAAACACAAACAAGCCATTGTGAAACTTACTTTAGAAAAAAATGGAAATTATCATATTTCTTATCATCATATAAAAGATAACACAAACAATACCCTATTTTTAAGCAAGGAAAAATTAAATTCAAAAAGTGATTTTTTATATCATAAAAGTTCTATAAGAAAATTATACGAAGATAAGGCTTCATTGTGGAAAAATAATTCATGCTATGACATAGCGTTTTTCAATGAAAAAAATGAACTTTGCGAAGGATCAAGAAGTAATATACTTATAAATAAAAATGGCAAATTTTATACGCCACCTTTAAATAGCGGCTTATTAAATGGAATTTATCGCTCTTTTTTAGTGCAATTAGGCTATGTGCAAGAAAAAAATCTTTATGAAAAAGATTTGATAGAGGCGGATGAAATTTATTGCATTAATTCTGTTAGAGGCTTAAAAAAGGTTCATTTACAATGAAAAAAATTTTATTTATAGATAATTACGATTCTTTTAGCTATACCATTATTTTTTATTTAAAAGAATTAGGATATCAATGCAAAGTTATTAAAAATGACGAATTTAAAAAAGTAAAAGATTTAAGCCGATTTGATTTTACTCATCTAATCATCTCCCCAGGTCCAAATTCTCCTAAAGAATCAAAACTAAGCCTTAAAGCTATAAAATACTTTAAAAAAAGTAAAAAAATTTTAGGAATTTGCCTAGGGCATCAATGTATAGCCAAAGTCTTTAAGGGTGAAGTTAGCAAAATGGAAAATCCAACCCATGGTAAAACTTCAACCCTTATTTTTAAAAAAGATCCACTTTTTAAAGGCATAAAAAAAGATATTAAAATTTGTTTATATCATTCTTTGCACATAAGCAAAATGCCTAAAAAATGTAAAATTTTAGCCAAAAATTCTCAAGGTGTTATTATGGCGATTAAGCATAAAAAATACGATATTTACGGGGTTCAATTTCATCCTGAAGCCATTTTAAGCCAACAAGGTAAAAAAATACTCCGTAATTTTATGAAAATTCATTGATTTTAAATATAAAAAATATTAAAAAAATGACGATATTTAAGATGTAAAAATTTATTAGGAAAAATTATGCAAATCAATAATGCTTTAAGCGGCTTAAATCAATACACTAAAATAAATTCGGATAAAGAAAATAGTCAAACAAAAGAAGAAGTAAAAGAAAATCAAAAATCAAATTCCGCTGTTGAAGTCACTATTTCCAAAGAAGCAAAAGAAAAATCAAATAAAGAAATAAATGCTAAAAATAATGAAAGCAATTCTCAAGGTGATAGCACTGATAAGCTTGCGCAATTAATGCAAAAATTAGCCCAAATACAAGCAAAAATAGCTGAACTTACAGGAAAAATGGCCAATGCTGATAAAAATCAACTTGCAAGTTTGCAAAGTCAAGTCTCAACTTTAATCAGTCAATCTTCAACTATCCAAGCACAAATTCAAGAGCTTCAAAATCAGCAAAATAAATAATTTTTCCAAAAGTTTAAGAATGCTATAATAAGGCATTTTAATTTTTAAGGAAAAATATGACTTTTTTAGAAATTGAAGGTGTTGATTCTTTACAAGGTGAAGTTCAAATCAGCGGTGCTAAAAATGCCGCCCTACCCTTAATCGCTTCCACTATACTTGCTAAAAATGAAGTTAAAATGTCCAATGTTCCTAATGTAGCAGATATTAAAACCTTAATATCCTTGCTTGAAAATTTAGGCGCAAAAACAAATTTTGAAAACAATACTGCAATTATAAACACAACCACACTTAATCAAACCATTGCCAAATATGATATCGTGCGTAAAATGCGCGCTTCTATACTCACACTAGGCCCACTGCTTTCACGTTTTGGGCATTGCGAGGTTTCATTGCCAGGAGGTTGCGCGATAGGTCAAAGACCTATTGATTTGCATTTAAGTGCTTTAGAAAAAATGGGAGCAAATATAGAGATCAAGCAAGGTTATGTGATCGCAAATGGCAAGCTTAAAGGGGCTGAAATTCTTTTTGATAAGATCACCGTTACAGGCAGTGAAAATATCATTATGGCCGCAGCTTTAGCCAAAGGAAAAACTAAGCTTTTAAATGTAGCTAAAGAGCCAGAAGTCGTGCAACTTTGTGAAGCATTAGCCGATGCGGGACTTGATATTAAAGGTATAGGAAGCAATGAACTTGAAATTTATGGCACAGATGGCGAGCTTTTAAATTTTAAAGAATTTAGCGTAATTCCTGATAGAATCGAAGCGGGAACTTATCTTTGCGCAGGGGCCATCACCAATTCACAAATCAAACTTAAAAAAGTCAATGCAGAACACCTAGGAGCTGTTTTAGCAAAACTCGATCAAATGGGTTTTAAAACCCTAATAGAAAATAACAATATCACCCTATTTCCAGCTAAAAAAATAGAACCTATAGAAATTTTAACCAGTGAATATCCAGGTTTTCCAACCGATATGCAAGCGCAATTTATGGCTTTAGCTTTAAAAGCAGAAGGAACAAGCATCATCGATGAAAGACTTTTTGAAAATCGTTTTATGCACGTAAGTGAGCTTTTAAGGATGGGAGCAGATATTAAACTTAACGGGCATATTGCAACCATAGTAGGTGGAAAAGAACTCAATGCAGCTGATGTTATGGCTACGGATTTACGCGCTTCTTCAGCTCTCATACTTGCTGCTCTTGCTGCTAAAGGTACAAGCAGAGTGCACCGAATTTATCACTTAGATAGAGGTTATGAAAATTTAGAAGATAAATTTAAAGCTTTAGGAGCTAAAATCACAAGGCTTGAGGAATGAAAAATCTTTTTGAAACCTTAAAAGATTTAGAAAAAGAAATCACGCCTTTAGAAGAAATTGAAATTATCAGTCTAGAAAATGCACAAAATCGCATCCTAGCAGAGGATCTTTATGCGCAAAAAAATTTACCCAGTTTTGATAATGCGGCATTAGATGGCTATGCTTTTAATTATGCGGATTTAAAAGAAGCTTTAAGCATAAAAGGCACTATCTTTGCAGGAGATAATCAAACTTATGAAATTGGCAAAAATGAATGCTATAAGATTATGACTGGAGCAAAAATGCCAAAAAATGCTGATACGATTTTAATGATCGAGGATGAGCATTTAGAAAATGGCAAGCTTATTATCAAAAAAATTCCTAAGCAGTTTAACGCAAGACGTTTAAAGGGTGAAGAATTAAAAAAAGGTGAATTTTTACTCAAAAAAGGCACGAAGTTAAATTCAAGACATATTGCCCTACTTGCCTCTCAAGGAATTTATAAAATTGAAGTTGTAAGAAAAATTCGCGTAGGCATTTTTTCAAGTGGCAATGAACTTAAAGAACCTTGGCAAATTTGCGATGAAGAAAACATTTACAATGCCAATGCATTGCCACTAATGACTATGCTAGAGCATTGTGAAATTCAATATCTTGGAATCGTAAAAGATGATTTTAACATAGTTAAAGATACCCTTTTTAAAACAAATTTTGATCTTTTAATTACTTCTGGTGGTGCAAGTGTGGGTGAAGCTGATTTTTTAAAAAAAGCTTTTGATGAGTTAAACTATAAGGCTATTTTCAAGGGTGTAAAAGCGCGCCCTGCTCGTCCTAGCAAACTTTATAAAAAAGATAAACAATTAGCCTTAGTTTTACCAGGAAATCCTATGGCGGCTTATCTTTCTTGTTTTATTTTTGCTAAAAAAATTATTGATTTGCTTTGCAATACTTCTCATAAATCTTTTAAGATTAGTGCTAAAATGGGTGTTGATCTAAAAATTAAAAAAGGAAGAAATAATTTCATTTTAGGAAATTTAGAAGATGAATTTTTCATGCCTTTTAATAACAATCAATTTGGATCAGGCATGATACTGCCTTTAATTAGTAGCGAATTCTTACTCATAAGCGAAGAGGATGTAGAAATTTATCAAAAAGGAGATCAAATACAGCTTTTAAAGCTCTAATTCTTGACAAAGAATAAAAAATTTATTACAATTTCGCTTTTACTTGCGGGAATAGCTCAGGGGTAGAGCACAACCTTGCCAAGGTTGGGGTCGCGAGTTCGAATCTCGTTTCCCGCTCCACTTTGATTCTTTCTTAAAAATTTAATACAATTTATTCTATACCCTATTTTAAACAATTAAAAGAATATGATTTATTTTAAATAAAGAATTAGCAATATTGCTAAAAAACAATATTGCTAAAAAACCAAACTTTAATTTAGAATGATTAATCTAAAGCTAAAAGAGTGAAAGATGAAGTCAAGGAAACTAATTTAGCTTTAAACTTACTCTTTGAAAGATGTTCATATCTTTAAATATTTTATCTTATTTAAAGATAATTGAAATTATACTAAAAAATAATTAAAATTATAAAATTAATTTTTTTTATAATTTAAATAAATAAATTTTATTAATTTTAAAGCAATATTTTTTTATTTTAATATTGATAATGAGTGAAAATAACACAAAAAACTACTTTTAAATTAAAGACAGAGAGTATGATATAATGCTAATCAAAAAAAGGATTTTTATACAATATAGCAATGGTATTTTCTTTTTGGCGCTGGATTTTCAAAATCTTTAATTAACTCTTACCCTACCCTTTCTGAATTATCAAAATACTTTATAGATAATGATTTTATATGAAAATGAAGAATAATTTAGAGCAACTTTTAACTTATCTTACAACTCTATTACCTTTTAAAACAAGAGGGGATGTTTTAAGAGGTGAAACGTCTTATCTTGAAAAGACAAAATAAAATAAGCAAATTTTTTATAAAATTACAAGCAAATGAGAAAATTGATAAAAAATGCTAAAAGGATTTTCATTCCCTATGACTGATTTATCCATTGTTTATCTTTTTCAAAATGCCTTATATTCAAATAAAAATGATTATAAAATATACGTTATCAATACTAAAAGCGATATTGAAAACAAAATAAAAAGATACAATGAAATTTTTGGAAAAGGTAAGTGCGATTTTAGTTTCTGTTGTAGCGATAATTTAGAAAAATTATCTAAACATTTAAATATTTACACTCAAAACTAAAAACGTTTTAAAGATAAAAAATATTTTTATAAATTTTGAATTTTTATTGCAGAGTATTGAAAGGTATTGAAAATTTCTAAAGAAATTTTCAATTACTGTTTTAGCCTAAAGTGTCATTTTCATCATAGTCATGAATATACGCATCGTTATTTTCCAAAGTTTCAACACTTCTTCCTATTCTTTCCCATCTAACAATACCTTTATTATCATCCCAAGAAAAATACACAAACCAAGGCTCCCCTTCTATAAATTTGTAAGGAACACTCCCCCAAAAACGACTATCATAAGAATAGTCTCTATTGTCTCCCATCATGAAATATTCATCTTTAGGAACTTCAAAAACGTAAGCATTTCCGCCATTAAAACCTATCTGATCTCCAAGTTCTTTAAAATAAGTTGGCGACATAGCAAAATCACCTATATTAAAATGTACCGATATATCACTTTCTATATCTTTTTTTGGATTATAATGAATCCCTTTTTCTTTATAAGGCTCTTTAACATAAATTTCCCCGCCAAGTTTAGCCAAATCTTTAGGATAATGAGCGCGCATAAATTCATCGCCCTCATGCATTCTTACATAAAGGGTTTTATTTGCATAAACTATCTTATCTCCCCCTACTCCAACGCAACGTTTGACAAAATGCTGTTTTGTATCTCTAGGATATCTAAAAACCACTATATCCCCTCTTTTTGGTCCCGATCCTGCGATTAAATGACCATTTTTATTAAAATCTGGCAAAACAGGAATTTCTAACCAAGGAATATGCGGAGTTGGGATACCATAACTGAATTTTTTAACAAATAAAAAATCATGTATCAATAAGGTATTTTTCATAGAACCACTAGGAATTACAAAAGCTTGCATAAAGAAAAACATAACTAAAAGAACAATAACAACCGTCCCAGTCCAAGACTGACAAAATCTATAAAGTTTTTTAAAAAAAATCATGAATTTTCCTATTTTAATCTATTTTTAGCCGATCTTACCGTATTTTCTAAAAGCATAGCAATAGTCATTGGCCCAACTCCTCCAGGAACTGGGGTAATAAAACTTGCTTTTTTTGAAACATTTTCAAAATCAACATCACCTACTATTCTACCATCATCAAGGCGATTGATCCCAACATCTACAACAATCACCCCCTCTTTTACCATATCAGAATGTAACAAATTCACACACCCAGCCGCTACCACAATTAAATCAGCTTTTTGAGTGTATATTTTTAAATCTTTTGTTTTAATATGACAAATACTCACCGTCGCACCAGCATTTAAAAACATCGTAGCCATAGGGCGTCCGACTATATTTGATTCTCCTATGATGACAACATCTAAGCCTTCTAAATTGATTTCATAAGATTTTAAAAGCCTCATAACCCCAAGCGGAGTGCAAGGTACAAATCCACTTTCTAAGCCTAAATTTAAATATCCTACATTGATAGGATGAAAACCATCTACATCTTTACTGCTTATGATACTTTCTAAAATTAAATTTTTATTAATATGACTTGGTAAAGGTAGCTGCACTAAAATTCCATGCACACTATCATCGTAATTTAAAGTATTAATGAGTGCTAAAAGTTCATTTTGGGTTGTATTTTCATCAAGATGATACACTAAAGATTTAATTCCACATGCTTCACAAGCTTTAGCTTTGGAATTAACATAAGTTTGACTTGCAGGATTATTGCCAACCAAAATCACAGCAAGACAAGTTTGCATACCCTGTTCCTTAAGCATTTGATTTTTTTCTTTAAGCTCTTCTTTGATTTTTAAACTTAAGGCTTTACCATCAAGTAAAATCATTACTTTCCTTTATAAAATTTTATTACTTTTTTAAAGTAAAAATTGTATCATATTAAAATTTCATTAGCAAGGTTAAATTTTGAAAATTCTTATAACATTTTTATTCACAACCCTCATTCTTTTTGGTTCTGATTTTATAACCCCAAGAGAATACGCTAAAATGCTTTATGAAAACCCTAGAGGAATCAGTTGCAAAAAATGTCATGGAAATGACGGAAGTGAGCAAATTTTAGGATACTATCTAAAAAAAGGGGTTAAAACGCCTTATAAAATCCCAAGCATTCAAAATCTTAGTTTTGAAAAATTTAAAAACTCACTCAATCAAATTAAAAACGCTAAATCCATTATGCCAAATTATTCATTAACCAATGAAGAAATTGTAAGCTTGTATAATTACATTAGCCAATTTAATAAAAATAAAAAACAACAACCCATAAACACCAAAGGAGTAAAAAATGACAAATAAAAAAGCTTTTGAACAAGCATGTAAAATCATAGCAGGTGGCGTAAATTCACCAGTTAGAGCCTTTAGTAATGTAGAAAGTGAGCCTAGATTTATCGATCATGGTAAGGGCGCTTATATTGTTGATATTGAAGGAAAATCTTATATTGACTATGTGCAAAGTTGGGGGCCTTTGCTTTTTGGTCATTGCGATAAAGATATTCAAAAGGCTTGTCAAAATGCTCTTAAAAAGGGATCAAGTTTTGGAGCCCCTACTTTATTAGAAACTGAACTTGCAAATTTGGTTTTATCAGATTTTCCACATTTAGATAAAATCCGTTTTGTCAATAGCGGAACAGAAGCAACAATGAGTGCGATTCGCCTTGCACGTGGATTTACAAAAAAAGATAAAATATTAAAATTTGAAGGGTGTTATCACGGACATTCAGATTCTTTACTAGTGAGTGCTGGAAGTGGTGCTGCTACCTTTAATACTCCAAGTTCTTTAGGAGTGTTAAATGAAATCGCACAATTTACTTTAGTTGCAAAATACAATGACATTCAAAGCGTCAAAGAACTTTTTAAACAACATCAAGATATCGCTTGTGTTATCATAGAACCTATAGCTGGAAATATGGGCTTAGTACCGGCTAAACAAGAATTTTTAGAAGAGTTGGTACAAATTTGCAAAGCAAATCAAACTTTACTTATTTTTGATGAAGTTATGAGTGGTTATAGAGCTTCATATCTTGGATCTTATGGAGTTAATCATATTGAAGCTGATATTGTCACTTTTGGAAAGGTTATTGGTGGCGGATTACCAGCAGCAGCTTTTGCAGCTAGAGCTGAAATTATGGATATTTTAAGTCCTTTAGGTGGGGTTTATCAAGCTGGAACTTTAAGCGGAAATCCTTTGGCTATGGCAGCAGGAATTGCTAGCATTTCTAAGGCAAAAAAGAAAAAAGATCTTTATGAAAAATTAGCTAAGTTAGCTAAAAAATTAACTCATGGTATGAAAAAATTAGCTTTTGAGAAAGGAATTCCTTTGCAAACTTGCTATGTTGGCTCTATGTTTGGTTATTTTTTCACAGAAAAGCCGGTTGAAAATTATCAAGATGCTTTAAAATCAGATCTTAAACTTTTTTCAAAATTCCACCAAAAAATGCTTAAAAATGGAATTTATCTTGCTCCTTCACAATTTGAAACGGGTTTTATTTGCTCTAAAATGAATAATAAAATGATCGACTCCACTTTAGAAGCCGTAAAAGAAAGCTTTAAGCACCTATGAATAGAAAAAAAATCATCCATAAAACCATAGAAGCTGCCGATGGCTTAAGCCTTGGAATTTCTATGGTTGTTGCTGTTTTAATTGGTATTGGTATTGGATATTTACTCAAAAAATTTACCCCTTATCCTTGGTTATTTTGGCTTGGGGTTTTTTGGGGAATTTCTGGCGCAATACTCAACGTTTATAAAGCCTATAAAAAACAAGTAAAAACTTATGAAGAATTTGCAAAACGCGATGAATTAGTAAAAGAAATTATCCAAAAAGAGAAAAATAAATAATGCAATACAAAAAAGCATTTGCTGTGATTATATTTTTAATTCATATTGCATTTTTTTTATCTTTTTTATTTTTAACCCCTTTCAGTCTAAATATATTTTTTAGCTTTGAAATAGCTTTTTTTAGTATTTTACTAGTTATTATAGCCTCTTATCTTAGCTACAAAAAAATGATCTATTCTCAAGCAAGAAAATACAAAATTAATCAAAATTTATTTTTATTTTCTCTTAAAAAAGTGAAAAGTCTGCCTAAAAATATAAAATTTACAATCCTAAAAGACGATTTAGAATTTAGTATAAAAAATAAAATGTATTTTTTTGCAGCATTTTTTAATTTATTAAAAATTTTTGCTTATGTGGTTTTAGTTGCGGGTTTTTTATTTTTACACAGACAAGGAATACTTCACATTGTTGGCTATTTGTGTGGAATTTCAAGCTTGCTTATTTGTATTTTTATTTTTATTATGTATGTAAGATATGAGTCCAAAAAGAATTATTAAATCAATGACAGCACTTTTTGCCAGCATGGCTTTTTTATTTGCTGGTAATGCTTTGATTGTCACTTCAATCGGCGTTGTTCTTAAAGAAAGAGGAGAAGGTCCTTTAGTCGTAGGAATTATCAGCTCTTGTTTTTTTATCGGCGGACTTATTGGAACTATAAGTGCGCATAAAATTATTTCAAAAATAGGTCATATACGATCTTTTGGCTTATTTGGCGCTATTTTTGGAATTTCAGCTATGTTGCATACTATCAGCAATAATCTCATTTTTTGGGCTGTTTTAAGGTTTTTAATAGGCATTTGCTATTATGGCTTTTTAATGGTAATAGAATCTTGGCTCAATGAAAAAAGTAAAAACGCTATACGTTCGAGAATACTAGGATTTTATGAAATAGTATTTTATCTTTCTTTTGGCATAGGGACTTTAATCATCGCTCTTAATCTAAGCAGACATAATGTTTTTATTTTAAGTGCCGCTTTGATTTTATTTTCTTCTTTGCCGCTAAATTTGATCAAGATAAAAGAACCTCTTTTGCCCGCGTCAAGCCCTATTTCCATACCAAAAGTTTTTGATATCGCACCTTTGGCCATCATCACTAGTTTTATAGCTGGAATGCTTATAAATGGCTTTTTTTCAATGGCTCCTTTATTTATACTTTTACAAAAATTTAACAATCAAGCTGTGTCTTATTTTACTTTTTGTGGAATTTTAGGTGGCTTTTTTGCTCAAACTATCATGGGAACCATCTCAGATAAACTAGGTAGAAAATTTGCCATTATTACTTGTGCGAGTATAGGTTTTTTCACTATGCTTGTCTTTGTTTTTTTTAAACCTTGTTTGTATATTCAATATTGCTTGTCTTTCTTGCTAGGTATGGGAATTTTTTGCCTCTATGCTTTGGCGCTTGCTAGAGCTAATGATGTTTTGGTGATCAAAAATAAAGGCGTAGAATTAGGACGCGGTGTTCTTTTTTGCTATTCTTTGGGATCTTTATTTGGACCTTTGATTTTGGGTCTTTTGATGCAATATTTTGATACAAAAGGTTTTACTTGGTTTTATATTTCCTTACTTGGATTTTTAATACTTTTTACCATCAATAGACCTAATATCCTAAGTAAAAAATTCAGCAAAAAGCCTGGAAATATGGTGATGCTAGATGATTAATACTCAGCTTACAAGTCAAATTGCTAACGCACAAAAAAATGATATCAAGCTAGATAATACTCCAACAAAAGATAAAGTAAATTCTAAAGAAAATCCAAAAGAAGCGCTTTCTAATGCTCTAAAACAAAATTTAGGCCTAGATAAAGATGCAAGCAATGAAGAGATTATTTCTAAGCTTATCCAAAATGAAACTGGTACAAAACTTAAAGAACTTGTTAATAAGCTTTTAGAACAAATCAATTCTCAAAAAAATCCTGATTCGCCCATACTCAAACAAAGTAAAAATTTAAACTTAGCTCCCAATTTTGCTAATGAATTAAAAACATTAAGCACTGAACTTGCTAAAGATGATGTTTTTTCTCAAGTTTTAGATAAACTAAACCAAATTTTAAAACCAGCAAGTGAAATTAAAAATAATAATCTAGCTCCATTATTTAAAAATTCGGGTGTATTTTTTGAAGCAAAATTAAAAGATGCTTTAAATGAAGAAAACCTGCCTAAAAGTTTTTATTCTCTTTTAAGCACGATTAAAGGCTTAAGCAATGAAAAACTTAGTGTCCAAATCGCTCAATTGGCTGCTGCAAATTTAAGCCCAAAAGAAACCCTAAAAGAACTTAAAAATATATTGCAAACCAACAAAAAGGAAAATACACAAATTTTAGATCAAAGCTCTTTTAAAGCTCTTCTTAAATTAGGCTCTAAAATAGAAAATTTTAAAAATTACATCACAAAAAATCCTAGCTTAGCTCAAAATAAAATCATCGATATCGCTTATAAAATTTCAAAAGAAATAAAAACCTTAAAAAATGATTTTTTCAAAGCCTTAAACAAACCAGAAAATATAATGATTCAAGATACAAATATATTAAAAAATACTGCCAAAGCCTTTGAAAAACTAGAAAATACCTTAAAAAATATTTTAGAAAAATCAAATTTAAAAATGCCCAATCATGATGAAGATGATATTTTAAAAAACCTTATTTCAGATAAAAATGAAACTAAAAATGAAAATTCTCACGAAGTAAAAAACCACGACAAACAAACACAAGATAACAAATTAGAACATAAAACAAAAGATCATGATCAAGAAAATGATCATTTAAATGATCAAAAAACAAACAAAGAAGAAGAAAAAGAAATAGAAAATTTTCAAGATAAAAAAAATGAAAATACTAAAAATAATTCAAATCAAGAAAATATAAAAAATACTCCTAAAGAAAATGCTAAATTTTTTGAAACCAAAAATGAAAACAATATGCAGAAAATACCTCAAAATAACACACAAAGTCAAGAAAATCTTTTTAAAAATCAAGAAATTTTTAACAAGCAAAATAATGTCAAAAATTTAGCCTTTGTAGTAGAAAATTTAGATCTAGATCAAGTACAAAATCTAAGCAAGGATCTTGGCAATCTTTCAAGAAGACTCAATGAAAGCTTAAGAGAATTAGAACCTCATGTTCAACGCACAAAAACCAATCAAGCCGAAATAAAAAATTTAGAACGCAAACTTGATTTATCTATGAAGGATTTAGCCCAAATCAAGCCAAAAACAGATCAAGATATAGCAGAATCTTTACATCACGATATCAAATCCACTCTTTTACAAATTTCAAATTTAGCCAAAAACGAAGGCAATGAAGCTGTTTATAATCAAACCAATAGGCTTTTAGCCCAAATTGAAATCAATCAGCTTATTTCCTTAGCGAATGATTCTATTAATACTTATTTGCCTTTTTCTTGGGAAGATCTTAATGATTCTAAGATTATGTTTAGAAGAGGTAAAAAAGATAAATTCTTTGCCCAAATAAAACTCGAATTTGCTAAACTTGGTGATTTAGAAATTTTAATTTCTTTAAACCATGAAAAATATATAGATATAAACATCATGGCTGAAAATAAAGAATTTAGAAAAACGATTTATGAAAATGCACACGAACTTAAAAAAAATATCAACAAAGCAGGGCTTTTAAGCGCTAATTTCTTTGTAGGCGATATCATAAGAAGCAAATTTGATAGCAGGGATATAAAGAATTTAGATCTTGAAATGGGTATGGATAAAACAGTATGAGTAAGATTAAAAAATCCATCAAAAAAGCTGTAGCCTTAGGCTATCAAAAAGAAAAACACTCTGCACCAAAAGTTCTTGCAAGTGGCAAAGGAGAAAATGCTGCTAAAATCATTTCTTTAGCTAAAGAACATGGAGTACCTATAAAAGAAGATGAGGATTTAATCGAAATTTTAAGCAAACTCGATCTTGGAGATGAAATTCCGCCAAATATGTATAAAGCAGTGGCTGAAGTTTTTGCCTTTATCTATCAAATGGCAAATAAAACTCCTAAAAATTAATCAGAAATACTCTCTCCAAATTTAATTTTTTGCCCTATTTCTAATTTTTTATTCCATATACCTTTTTGGGCGATCAACACTATAGTAGAACCCAATTCAAAATACCCAAGTTCTTCAGCTTTTTTTACTCTTAAATTTTCATACTTTTTCGTAAAGCTATAAGAAAATTTAGCATTAGTTCTAATGCTATCATCAAAATTAAAACGCATTTTTCCAACATTTTGTGCGCCTATAAAAACAAGCCAAAAAACACCTTTTTCATTTTGACATTTTAAACTTACTCTTTCATTTTTAGTATAAAGATTGCTAATAGACTTTAAATGCTTTTCATTGACACTATAAAGTGTTCCTCTTGTATAAGTCGCACTTAAAATTTGCATATCGCAAGGACTGTGATAGCGATGATAATCTCTTGGCGAAAGATAAATATTGATATAATCTAATCCTTTTTCTAATTCATAAGGATCAAAACTATCTTTTAAAAGTTCTTCAACACTGTAAGTGTGTCCTTTAATAGAAAAAGCGAAATATTCTTCATCGGCTAAAAAAGTACTTCCGCATTGCAAAATTTTTCCATCACTAGGACTGATAAAACCTTCTCCTATGGTGCGTGGAATTTTCATAGTTCTTGTGAAAAGCTCATTTAAACTTCTATATTCTAAAACATCATCAAATTCACTCATATCGATTTTAAAATAATTCACATACCATTGATTGATTTTTTTTTGAATGATTTTTGGAAATTTAAATTGAGCTATAAGGCCAAAAAGTTTAGAACTTTCTCTTGAAAAATTCATTATAAATCTCCTTTAAGATTTAAAATAGCAATTTCACTCGGAGCAAAAACTCTAAGACTTGGACCCCAAAAACCTGCCCCGCTGCTAACATATAATTTTGTTTTTGCGCTTAAATTATAAAGCCCATAAACAAAACCTTGCTGAAGTTTAACCAAAAACATAAAAGGGAAAATTTGTCCCCCGTGGGTATGTCCGCTTAAAATCAAATCAAAGGCACTCAAATCATAGAGCAAAGCTGCTTTTGGCTGATGTGTTAGCAAAATACTTGGTTTTGATGTATTTAAATCCGCTTTAATCCTTGCTAAATTAGGAGCATATAACCCCTTGCTTATTCCGGCTAGATCTGCTAAACCGGCAACATTGATAAAACCTAAATCTACATTTTGATTGAGTAAAATTTTCATTTTTGTATGAGTTTTAAGCAAGTTTAAAACTTGATTGATTCCATGATAATACTCGTGATTCCCCACAGTGTAAAAAGTTCCATAAGTGGATTTAAAATTATTTAATTTTGAAATATAAGGCGCTAAATCTTTAGGATTTGCATCTATTAAATCGCCGATGATAAAAATCATATCCGGTTTTTGCAAATTGACTTTATTGATCACTTGATCTAGAAATTTTTCATGTAAATTTTTACCCAAATGCATATCTGTTAAAACAGCTATTTTTAGATCTTTTTTTAAGCCATTGATTTTTAAATTTAAAGTATTGATTTCAGGAATTCTTAAAGCATTGCAAATACTCATATAGATTAAAAATACAGAAATACAAATAACAATAATTTCAAAAATCAAACAAATAAAGATATTGATCTTTTTATAAGCTCTCCCTAAAAGAATTAAAAAAAGTCTAAAAAAATCAAGTATTAAAGTAACAAAAAAAAGACAATAACTTGGAGCATAAGTCATGGATAAAATTTCATACCATGTATCATTTAGATAATCGTCCCTTCTTAAGATCAAAAAAACAATTTGAGCTAAAAAAAGCACAAAAAAAGCTAATGCAAAAATTTTTTGAAAATACTTAAAAAGTAAAAATTTTTTAATCAAACGCTTATAAACATATAAATTAACTAAACCAAATATAACTAAAATAATAAAAGATAGAAACAAATACATCATAAAAGTAATTATATCAAGTAAATATTAAATATCTGTATAAAATTATTTGTTATAATTTGTTTTTTTGAAAATCCAAAATATAAGGTTTTACAATGTATCGTTTTGCCCCTTCTCCAACAGGAGATATGCATATAGGAAATTTACGCGTGGCTTTGTTTAATTACATCTGCGCTAAACAAAAAAACACTCATTTTGTCTTACGCATAGAAGATACTGATAAAGCAAGAAATATAGAAGGAAAAGAGGAAGAAATAAAAGAAATTTTAAGTCTTTTTGGAATTTCTTGGCAAGAATACTATGTGCAAAGTGAGAATTTAAAATTTCATCGACAAATGGCTTTAAGGCTTATTAGCGAAAAAAAAGCTTTTGCTTGTTTTTGTACAGAAAAAGAATTGGAAGAAAAAAAAGAATTAGCAAAACAGCAAGGAAAACCTTATCGATACGATGGAACTTGTGAAAAACTAGCAGATATCGATGTTTTAGAATGTGAAAAACCTTTTGTTGTCCGCCTTAAAAAACCTAATAAAACGATAGAATTTTCAGATCTTATTAAAGGTAAGCTTAGTTTTGAGCCTGATAATATTGATTCTTTTGTTATCATGAGAACAGATAAAACCCCTACTTATAATTTTGCTTGTGCTGTAGATGACATGCTTGAAAATATCACTTGTATTATACGCGGAGAGGATCATGTTTCAAATACACCTAAACAAGAGCATATCCGTCAAAGTTTAGGTTATGAACAAAAAATAAGTTATGCACATTTGCCAATTATTCTTAACGAACAGGGTGTTAAAATGAGCAAAAGAGAAGCGCATTCTTCTGTAAAATGGCTACTTGAACAAGGGATATTGCCAAGTGCTATTGCTAATTATCTTCTTATCTTAGGAAATAAAACTCCTTGTGAAATTTTCACCATAGAAGAAGCTATTTCTTGGTTTGATATTAATAAAATTTCAAAATCTCCTGCAAGATTTGATCTAAAAAAACTTTTACAAATCAATAGAGAACATATAAAATTACTAGAAAATTCAAAACTTAATGAAATTTTAAATTCAAAAAGAGATCTAGCGAATTTGGCAAAATTTTACACCCAAGAAGCAAGCACGATCAACGAGTTAAAAGAAAAAATTCATGCTATTTTTAGCCCCAAAGATTATCTTGAATTTGAAAAAGAATGTAAAATTTTAAAAGAAATTTTAAACGATATAGAACTTTTTGAAAATTATGATGATTTTAAAAACTATCTTTTACAAAAAAGCGGTCTAAAAGGTAAAAATTTCTTTATGCCTTTAAGGATAATTTTAACGGGAAATATCCATGGGCCAGAACTTAGCGATCTTTATCCGCATATAAAAAATTTCATACATGAATTAGCAAGGATGTAAATTATGATTATTGATTCTTTTATTTATGCTACTTTTCAAGTTTTGCACATTATTATTAATATTTACACTTGGATTATTGTTATCACTGCACTTTTAAGCTGGGTTAATCCTGACCCATATAACCCTATCGTCCAAATTTTATACAAGCTTAGTTATCCTGCTTATGCTTTGGTAAGAAAAATTCCAACACGCATAGGAAATATCGACCTAGCTCCTTTAATTATACTTCTAGCATTACAATTTCTCAACTTTTTCCTTGATAGTATTTTAAGGAGTATTTTGTGAAAAAAATATGTTTATTGCTTTTAAGTTTTATATATCTTAATGCCTTAGAATACGACTTAGAAACCTTAAAAAAACAAGATAATTCTTTAGCTAAGGATTATTATATTTATAGACTTTTAGAGAAAAAAACTCTTCATAAAACAGAAATTGAAAATTTAAAATCGCATATTTTTCGCTACGCAGGTAAGATAAAAACAGAAATTGAAAAGATTATTCCTATTAAGCCTTATATCAATCCAAAATATATGCAATGCTACATTTATACAAAAAATACGATTTTAGATGCAAATTTAACTTGTCAAAGTGTGCGTTTGAATTCGATATCTTTTATCGCGAGTTTAAGCAATAAAGATAGAGATATATTGGTAAAAAAATTTGACTCCAAAAGACCTGATTTGACAAATTTACTCCTTGCTTTTAATTCTAGCAAACCTATGAAATACATGGAAGAAAAAGATGATGTAAATGGCTTTTTTAAACTCTATAAATACTTCAAAGCTGATCATGGAGATTGTGATTTGAATGCAAGTTTTGTTAATCAAATTTCAAATTATAATAATTTTAATAACTTTGCTCAAACCATCGTCATCCAAAGACAATATCCGAAATTTAGATATTCTCTTTTGCAAACTAATCCAAAAAATACAAAAGAATATACGGCATTTTATTTAGGTATTAATGCTTTAACCTATGATAAAGATCATATAGCTTATGAGTTTTTCAAACAGGCTGCACAAACTTTTAAAAGTAGAAGTGGTAGAGATAATGCCATTTTTTGGATGTGGTTAATCAAAAAAGATGAAAAAGATTTGCAAATGCTTGCACAAAGCAATTCTTTAAATATCTATAGTCTGTATGCTAAAGAATTAACGCATTCTGCTTTTCCAAAAATCGAAACCATCAAAGTTCATAAAGAAAAAAATGATTTTAATATGCAAGATCCATTTGCATGGCAAAAACTTAACAAAACTATACTTGAAGCCAACGCTACAAAGTTAGATGAATTGGCTAAAAAATTTGATACAGAAGAAACTTTGCCTATTTATGCTTATATTTTAGAACGAAAATCTAAATTTAAAAAACATTATTTCATCACACCTTATTATCAATACATCAAAGATTATGATATTCCTAGACAAGCTTTAATTTTAGCTATTGCTAGACAAGAAAGCAGATTTATTCCTACAGCTATTTCAGTTTCTTACGCCTTAGGCATGATGCAATTTATGCCTTTTTTGGCGAATCATATTGGAGAGAAAGAACTAAAAATTCCGAATTTTGATCAAGATTTTATGTTTAAACCTGAAATTGCTTATCATTTTGGAAATTATCATTTAGATTATTTAGAAAAAAGATTGAAATCTCCTTTATTTATAGCTTATGCTTATAATGGTGGCATAGGCTTTGTTAAAAGATTATTGGCCAGAGATGATATGTTTAAAAATGGAAAATATGAGCCTTTTTTATCTATGGAATTAATCCCTTATCAAGAAAGCCGAATTTATGGAAAAAAAGTATTGGCTAATTATATTGTATATCGATATCTTCTGAACGATAGTATAAAGATTTCGGATATTTTTGAAAATTTAATTCAAAACAAGGCAAATGATTTAAACAAATCTTAGCCTTGACAAAATTTTCTGTTTTCACACTAGGAAGAGTTACCTCTAGATACTTCGTATATTTATTTTGCAATAAATATTTCATAAAAAATGGATCAAGTTCTTGCACCTTAGCTTTTTTATTATTTAAAAAGATCTCTAATTTATCTATCTTAAAAGAATCAGGTGTAAATGTAAAAGCAAAAATATCATCATCACTAGCATAATCTAAAACAGGATTTAAATAAGACATTGTAACAATAGCACTAAGATTATCTTGTGTTATTTTATATTTTTGAGAGAACATAAGAGTTTGAGTTTTTAAATTTGTATCCACAATAGCAGGATCTTTCATAGAACACGCACTAAAAAATAAAACACTTGATAATAAAAAAGAAATTCTCATACCCTAACCTAATCATAAATATTTTTTATAATTTTAACCTTTTAACTCTATTTTTTGGTTTAAAATATTATAATTTAATTTTAATTTTTAGGAAAATGAAATTTTATGGAAAAATTAATTATGGCTTTTAGTGGGCCTTCAAATTCTGGAAAAACAACTCTTATTACAAAAATTTCAAATGAACTTATGAATCAAGGATTAAAAGTTCTTATTATCAAGCACGATCCTGCAGATAAAGCACAGTTTGATTTTAATGGTAAAGATAGCTTTAAATTTTTTCAAACTGGTGCAGAAGTAATGGTTTTAAGTCCCACAAGAACAACCTTTTTTTCTCACAAGCAAAGAGATATTTTAAAAGCTTTACAATTATCTCAAGATTTTGATATATGTTTAGTTGAGGGCTTAAAGAGTTTAGATTTGCCACGTATTAGTGTTTTTTGCCAAGAAATTGATGAAAGTTATTTTTCATTTTCTCAAGCCATTGCAAGTTATGATAAAATTTCACATCCGAATTTAATTTGGCTTGATTTAAACAATATTAAAGAAATTTGTAGATATATATTAGAGAATGCAAAAAAAATCTAAAAAGGAGAGTTACAATGAAAGAATTAATTTCTTATATTCAAAAGGCCGTTTTAGAAATTTCAGACGCTTTGAAATTTCCAGATACAAGTTATAGTCAAAATCACAATTCCACAGGTGATACCCAGCTTAAATTTGATATCTTAAGCGATGAGATCATTACAAAAACTTTAAGCCAGTGCCCTACTCTTAAAGCTATTATCAGCGAAGAAAAAAATGAAATTTTAAAAGTCAATGATAATGCAAAATATATTGTAGCTTACGATCCACTTGATGGCTCTAGTCTTATGGATGTTAATTTTGCCATTGGTTCAATTTTTGGCATTTATGAAGAAAAAGCCAGTGCTAAAAATTTAAAAGCAGCGGTTTATAGTATGTATGGAGCAAGACTAGAAATGGTTATTTGTGAAGATACTCCTAAATTATATCGTCTTGATAAAAATAACGAATTTGTTTTTATCAAAGAATTAAAAATGAGTGAAAAAGGGAAAATCAACGCCACAGGTGGAACTCAAAAATTTTGGGATGAAAAACACGCCAAATTTATCAAAACTTTATTTGATGAAAATTATCGCTTAAGATATTCTGGAGCTATGGTTAGCGATATCAATCAAATTTTACTCAAAGGGGGCGGAATTTTTAGCTATCCAGCAACAAAAGATTCTCCTATGGGGAAATTAAGAGCTTTTTTTGAAGTTTTTCCTTTAGCTTTTATTGTAGAAAAAGCGGGTGGAAAAACCACAAATGGAAGCAATCAATCTCTACTCGATCTTGAATTTGATGCTATACATGCAACTACACCTTGTTTTTTTGGCTCTAAATACGAAATCGAAAAGCTTTTGGAAATCTATAATGGCTGAAATTAGAGATGAATTCGAACAAGAAATGGATAATAAAAAAGAAATTTTATTATCCTGCCAAAATTCAAAAAACTTAAATTCTTGCTATAATTGCGAAGAAATTTTTACCTGCCAAACACGAAAAGACTATGTTGATGCTGTTTATAATAGCATGTCTAAGGGTAAAACCGAAGGCGGATTTGATTTTTAAATTTTTTAAGGAAATTAAACATGCGTTATATTACAACTCCAATTTATTATGTAAATGATGTGCCTCATTTAGGACACGCTTATACAACTATTATTGCTGATACCATGGCTAGATTTTATCGCTTACAAGGCCATGAAACCAAATTTTTAACAGGAACCGATGAACACGGGCAAAAAATAGAACAAGCTGCAAAAGAAAGAAATTCAACACCTAAAGAATACACAGATAAAATCAGCGCTGAATTTAAAAAGTTATGGGATGAGTTAGAAATTAATTATGATATTTATGCTAGAACTACAGATCAAACACATATTGACTTTGTGCAAGCTATGTTTTTAAAAATGTGGCAAAAAGGTGATATCTATAAAGATCAATACGAAGGGCATTACTGCATTTCTTGCGAAAGTTTTTTTACTAAAAGCCAACTGACTAACGAAACTTGCTGTCCAGATTGTGGAAAAAATACCACACTTTTAAAAGAAGAAAGTTATTTTTTCAAGCTTTCAAAATATCAAGATCAAATCCTTAAATGGTATGAAGAAAAAGATCCTATTCTTCCTAAAAATAAAAAAAATGAACTTGTAAATTTTATACAAAATGGCTTAAAAGATCTTTCTATTACAAGAACCAGTTTTGATTGGGGGATTAAACTTCCAAAAGAAATCAATGATGATAAGCACATTATTTATGTTTGGCTTGATGCACTTTTCATTTATATCAGCTCTTTAAAGACTCAAAAGGAAAAATTTTGGCCTGCACATATTCATCTAGTTGGTAAAGATATTTTGCGTTTTCATGCGATTTATTGGCCGGCTTTTTTAATGAGTGTGGATTTACCTTTGCCTAAATTCATAGGTGCACATGGTTGGTGGACTAAAGAAGGTGAAAAAATGAGTAAATCTAAAGGCAATGTTATCAAACCTAAAGAAATTGCAGATACTTATGGCATAGAAGCTTTTAGATATTTTTTACTTAGAGAAGTGCCTTTTGGAAATGATGGCGATTTTAGTGAAAACATGCTTATTAACCGCATCAACGCTGAATTAAGTAACGAATTTGGCAATTTACTCAATCGCATCATAGGTATGAGTCAAAAATATAACAATGGAATAATTACCCAAAATAAAGTTTTAGATCTTTATAAAAATGAACTTGATGAAGCGATGCAATATCTAAAACTTGCCATAGACTATTTAGAAAATTTGCAGTGCAATCGTTATCTAGAAGAGATTTTCAAGGCTTTAAGTGTGGCAAATTTAGCTATCAGCAAATACGAACCTTGGAATTTGATCAAAGAAAACAAACACGATGAAGCAAATGCACTTATTGGGCTTTGTGCAAATATTTTAGCTAAGGCTAGTATTTTATTAAGCCCTGCTCTGCCAAATTCTTGTAAAAAAATCTCTCAAGCTTTAAATTTTGAAATTTCAACTATCAATTATGAAAAACTGATTATCCATAATGAATTATTTGATTTTAAAGCCACAGCTTGTGAAGTTTTATTTCCAAAAGTTGAAATCAAACAAGAGCTAAAGCAAGAAATTAAAAAAGAAGAAAAAGCAAAAATAAAAATCGAAGATTTTTCTAAAATAGAAATTAAAGTCGCTACGGTTTTGGATTGTCAAAATATAGAAGGTAGCGAAAAACTTTTGAAATTTCAACTCGAGCTTGAAAATAAAGAAATCCGTCAAGTAGTCTCTGGTATAGCCAAATACTACAAAGCTTCTGATTTAATAGGAAAACAAGTTTGCGTTTTAACCAATCTTAAAAAAGCAAAAATTTTTGGACATGAAAGTAACGGTATGATATTGAGTGCAAAGTACAACGATAAACTCGTTCTTATCACTCCTGAACAAATCATTGACAATGGAGCATTAATAGGTTGATGAATATAAGCAATCTAAGCGAACTCATCCACGCAAATATACTCAATGAAGGAAGTATTTTAAGCGTGGCTGGATTTGCCTTAAATCTCAATGAATTAAAAAGCGAATTTGCCTTTTTTAGTAACGATGAAAAAGAAATAGCCCAAGCGATCGATAAAGGCGCTTTTGCGATTATATCTGAATATGAATATTTTATCAAAGATAAAGAAATTTATTATCTTAAGGTAGAAAATTTAGAAATTGCCTTAATGAAACTTTTACGTTTTTTATGCGAAGAAAAAGAATGTAAATTTTTATCGCTTAAATCTTATGAATTAAGTATTTGCAAGGCATTTTCTTTAAATGTTTTAAAAGGCAATGTGTTTATAGATTTTGATACGCTTATTAAAGCAAAGAAAGGAGAAATTTTTTGCTTTAATGATGAAAATTATTTGCTTAAAATTTGTGCTAATATTGAAATTTTAAAAGAGGTTAATTTTACCCTTCTTTCAAGATCGAGTTTCTTTTTTACCACTTTGGTTTGTGATAATTTGTATTTTAAAAACCTAAATTTACCTTTTGTGTATGCGCAAATTTTTGCCAAAATTATGACTTATTTGAAAGAAAAAAATACAAAAATCAGCTTTGATTTTAACAAAATAGATGATTTTAAAATTTATTTTATTGATGAAAAATTTGAAATTTGCGAATTTGGCACAAGCACAAAAGCTTTTATAGTCGTTAATAATCAAAATACCTTTGATTATTGGAATGAAAATTTTAAACACACTAAAGGTTTTAAAACAGCGGTAAAAAATTCTTTATTTTGCGATTTTTCATATGATAAGCTTTCAGATCTTAAGAATTTAAAAGATTTTAAATATTGTCTTATTTTAGAAAATCATGCAGATTTTGAGCAAGAATTTGAAAACCAATCAAACCAACTTCCAAGCCTATTTTAAATTTTCACACCTTCATTTTGAAGCAAAAATTTCTTGATATTAATTCCGCCATTGTATCCGCCTATACTATTTTTTGCAAGTACTCTATGACAAGGAATAAAAATAGGAATAATATTTTTAGAATTAGCATTTCCAACAGCCCTAAAAGCTTTAGGGTGGTTGATAATTTCTGCAAGTTCCTTATAAGTGACCGTTTGCCCATAAGGAATTTGCATTAAAGCTTTATAAACTTTGATTTCAAAACTAGTTCCTTGAATTTTTAAAGGAGTTTTAAAAACTTTTAATTTTTTAGAAAAATAATTTTTCAACTCCCAAGTAGCAAATTCTAATAATTCACAAGAATTTTCCTCAAAATTTTCTTCAAAACAAAAATCAACTTCGGTTAAAAATTCACCATCGCTTTTTAACAACAAAGAACATATAGGCAATTTATAAAAGACTTTAAACATAATAAATTATACTAAAATCTTTATATGATTAATTTAAATTTAAAGCTTATTTGAGTTAAAATATCGAATCAATTTCCAAAAAAAGGAAAAAAATTGAAAATATTTTTTATTTTACTTTGCGGCCTATTGAATTTAGTAGCGCAAGATATTATAGACTGCGATTATATAAAAAAAAATAGAGTGCAAGTTTTTGAAAAAGATATCAATTCTACGTATCTTGAAATCGCTTCAAAATGCCCTGATTCTTTAAAGAATCAAATTTTTACTCAAAAACTTTATAAATTAGCTAATGAAATTCGTGGGGAAAATAGTGCTTGTA
This sequence comes from Campylobacter sp. B0100352/1, assembly GCF_020135855.1. Taxonomy (NCBI): domain Bacteria; kingdom Pseudomonadati; phylum Campylobacterota; class Epsilonproteobacteria; order Campylobacterales; family Campylobacteraceae; genus Campylobacter; species Campylobacter sp. B0100352/1. The sequence continues at coordinate 5,560 of NZ_JACHTP010000012.1, read as the reverse complement.
ATGGCATAGAATACCTACCTAAACTTCAAAAATTTGATTTTTTGCTTTTAAAAATCGCTCTTGATCCTAGTTTTTATCAAAAAAGCCTAGATACTCCTGAAAATTTAGAAAAAAAATACGATGTTTTAAAATCTTATTTTAGATATTGGGCATATCAAAGCATAGGTAATTTTAGACTTTATCGATCTTTTTGGAAAGAGTATAATCAAGCTATTGATCCTTTAGAAAAATATTTTCAAGATAATTTCAATTTTGATCAAGGAAGCAGTACTTATTATGCAACTAATGCCTTAAATGAGTTTTTAAATTGGGCTGTAGGTGAAACAAAAATTTATAAAGATATCAGCCCTTTAGCTAAGGTGCTTTCAAATAAAAATAATTCTATAGAATATATACAAGATTTTCTTTTTAGAAACAATCTTAGCAAAGATGAACTTACTATAGGTTTGCAAGCTGCACTTTTAAATCAAAGAAAACAACCCATACTTGATCTTTTGATTCACTACGGTGCTAGAATCGATGAAGGCTATGAAGATGCCTTGTTTTATGCCTTAGAAAACTACGATAATACTAAATTTTTATTAGACAAGGGTGCTGATGTAAATAGCAGTAATGCTTTTGGAAAAACTCCTTTGTTTTACGCTATCGAGTTTAACCGAAAAGATATTATTTCTTTACTTTTAAAATATGGAGCTGATGTCAATAAAAGATATATTAACAATAATGAAAAATTAGCCTTAAGTGCTAATAATTACGACAATACCCCTTATTTTATAACCTTTTGCGCTTTAGATCATACTTCAAAAAATGTTTTAATGCATGCTGCGGCTTATGGAGATGTTGAGATATTAAAAATGCTTATTGCAAAGGGTGCTAACATTCATGATGTTGATGATTTGGGCTTTAATGCACTTGATTTTGCTATAGCAGCAGGAAAACAAGAAAACGCAAACTATCTTAAAAGCTTAGGACTAAAAGCAAATGAAAATTTATTTTATGGAGGGAGTTTAGAATGAAAACCGCTTTGATTACTGGAGCTAGTTCTGGATTTGGCGAAGCTTGTGTAAAAGCTTTAATTAAAGAAGGATTTAAGGTTATAGCTATAGCTAGACGTGAAGAAAAACTTGAACTTTTAAAACAAGAATTTCAAGAAAAAATACATACCATTGCCTTAGATATACGCGAAAAAGAAAAAGTTTTTTCAAAAATACAAAATTTACCTAAAGAATTTCAAGAAATTGACATTTTAATCAATAATGCAGGACTTGCCCTAGGACAAGATGAATTCGATAGTTTAAGCCTAGAAGATATTGAAACCATGGTTGATACAAATGTTAAAGGTTTTTTGTATGTCGCTAGAGCTGTGATTCCTATACTTAGAAAGCAAAAAAATGCCTATATTTTTAATCTAGGATCAGTTGCGGCCACTAATCCTTATTTTGGGGGTAATGTGTATTGTGGAACTAAAGCTTTTGTTGGGCAATTTTCAAAGGCTTTAAGAAATGATTTACGCGGAAGTAATATTAAAGTTACCAATATCGCTCCTGGTTTATGTAAAACAGAATTTAGCGAGGTGAGATTTAAAGGAGATAAAGAAAAGGCTGATAAAGTCTATGAAAATACAAAATTTATCAGTGCTGAAGATATTGCGAAAGTTATTTTATCTATCATCAATCTTCCAGAACATATCAATATCAATGAAATAGAACTTATGCCAATCACTCAAACTTGGAACGGCTTTCATATAGAGAAGAGTCAATGAAAATATTTTCATTTATCTGTTTGCCGCTGCTTTGCTTAGCTTCTTCTGAAGCTAATGCCAATTTATTTGGAATTTTTACATTAATACCGCCTTTTGTTGCTATTGCCTTAGCCTTTATCACTAAAGATGTGATTTTATCTCTTTTTATGGGTGTTTTAAGCGGAACTTTTCTTTTGAGTCTTTCTACTCACATCTTAAAAGAACACTCGCTTTCACTGCTTAATTTTTACAATACGGCCGTAGAATCTTTTTCTAAAATCATCACTTTTATTTTAAATTCTGCTTCAGATCCAGCTAATGCGGGTATTATTTTACAAATTCTTTGTATAGGTGGGCTTGTAGCACTTGTAACCAAAATGGGCGGTGCAAAAGCTTTGGCTTTAAAATTTGCAAAAAGAGCAAAATCCGCCGTAAGTGCTCAAGTTAATACTTGGTTTTTGGGACTTTTAATATTTTTTGATGATTATGCTAATTTATTAATAGTTGGCCCTATTATGCGTCCTTTAGCGGATAAATTTAAAATTTCGCGTGAAAAATTCGCTTTTATCATCGATTCTACCGCTGCACCTGTAGCTGGAATTGCCATCATTTCAACTTGGATAGGTGTAGAAATTTCCCTTATTAAAACTGCTTATAAGGATATAGGTTATGAAAATATCAACGCCTTTAGCGTTTTTTTAGAAACCATACCTTATCGTTTTTACAATATTTTTATGCTCTTTTTTGTTTTAATGACAGCTGTGATGAAAAGAGAATTTGGCCCTATGTATCAAGCACAAATGCGCGCTATAACTACTGGAAAAATCGCACCTGTTGTGAAATCTAAAACTTTAGATACAGCAGAATTAGAAGATCAATTTTTAGCCCCTAAAGATGAAATAAAAATTTGTGCTTTTAATGCCATCATTCCTATTTTAACCCTTATGATCCTTGCTTTGCTTGGTTTTTATTTTAATGGTTTTAGTGCTTTATCGGGAGAGGATTTAGAAAAGGCTAATGCCTTTCCTCTTTCTTTTGAAACCTTAAGAATGGTTTTTGGAAAGGCTGATTCTTCAGTCGTTCTTTTTCAAGCGGCTTTGTTTTCAAGCATTGTAGCGATATTTATCGGGGTTTATCGTAAAATTTTCAATATCAAAGAAGCTATTGAAACATGGATTTATGGCTGGAAAACAATGATTTTTACCATTATACTTCTTTTACTTGCTTGGTCGCTTTCAAGCATAGTAAAAGAGCTTGGAACTTCACTTTTTATCACGAGTTTGTTAGCGGATAAAATGCCTGATTACATTTTACCTGCAACTATTTTTGCTTTTGCTTCAGGCATTTCCTTTGCCATAGGTACAAGCTATGGAACTATGGGAATTTTAATGCCTTTAGCTGTTCCACTAGCTTATAAAATCGCACAGCTTAGCGGAATGGATGCTAACACTATGCATCATTATATAGTCATTAATATTAGCTGTGTTTTAACAGGAGCTATTTTTGGAAATCATTGTTCGCCGATCGCTGATAATGTTATCTTATCTTCAATGAGTGCAAAATGTGATCATATGGAGCATGTTAAAACTCAAATTCCTTACGCTTTATTTATTTGTGCTATTTCTTTAGTGACAGGATATATTCCAGTATCTTTGGGCTTTAGCATTTGGATTGTTTTACCACTTAATTTGATTCTTATCGCTTTATTGCTTAAGATAATAGGAAAAAAATTACCATGAGTCTTAAAGAATTTGGCAATATAGTTGATTTTCAAGAAAAAATTTCCTTTATAAAAGATTTTTTTCTTGAATTTTATAAAGGAGAAATTGAATTTTTTAATTCTTTGGAGAAACACTTTAGAACTAGAGCTGAATTTTCTTTTTATCATGAAAATAATAAGCTTTATTATGCGATGTTTGATCCTCAAACTAAGAAAAAAATCATCATAGAAAATATAGATTTTCCCGATGAAAAAATTTGTAATTTTATGCCGATTTTGCTTGAAAAAATCAAAGTTAATCCTAATTTAAAAGAAAAACTTTTTGGCGTGGAATTTCTAGCAACCAAGCATGATTTAAGCACTACCCTACTTTATCACAAAAATATAGAAACTATTGATCAAGACTTAGCCAAACTAAGCTTTGAATTAAACTGCAATTTAATCGCGAGAAGTAAAAATAAAAAATTAGTTTTTAATAATGAAAATTTAAAACAAAGTCTTTTAATAGGCAATAAAGAAATTTTTTATGAATTTAATAATGATTGTTTCATTCAGCCTAATACTTTCATCAATGAAAAAATGATCTCTTGGGTTAAAGAAAACCTTACTACTCAAGCTAAAAAAGATTTACTTGAGCTTTATTGTGGTTATGGCAATTTTACCCTTGCCTTGGCTGATGATTTTTCTAAGATTTTAGCGACTGAAATTTCAAAAAACAATATCAATTTTGCTCTTAAAAATTGTAAATTAAACAATGTTTCAAATATTTATTTTACTCGACTTTCAAGCGAAGAATTAAGCCAAGCTTTAAAAAAAGAAAGGGAATTTTTTCGCTTAAAAAATATCAATTTAGATGATTTTTGCTTTTCTCATGTTTTAGTCGATCCACCTCGTGCAGGACTAGATAAAAGCGTGATGGATTTGATAAAACAATATGATAATATTATCTATATCTCGTGCAACCCTATAAGTTTAAAAGAAAATTTAAAAGTCTTAAGCCAAACACACAAAATTATAAAAATGGCCGCTTTTGATCAATTTGTAAATACCCCTCATCTAGAATGCGGAGTTTTGCTTACAAAGATATAAAAAAATAATTCATTAATTTTGCTAGTATAACAATTCCTAAGCAAAGGATAAAAACTAAAAGATGGATGAAATTTCCTAAAGGATTTTTTCTTTTTAGGATGAAATAATAAAACAAAGAAAATACCACCAAAAGTAAAATAATACCAACAAAAAATATCTTTATAAGAAAAAGTAAATTCAAAGGATTGGTATGAAAAGGCATCATCACTCCGCCACTTAAAAGCAAAATAATCACAATAAAAGGCATAATCTTAACACCGATGGTTTTAAAAAGTTCTTGTTCAAGGTTAGGATTTTTCTTTTTTAAAATTCCTAAAATAAAAATATCCACAAACAAATAGCCTATAAAAAATATCGCACAAAGTAAGTGTATCAGTAAAATATAGGGATAAAACATTTATTCTCCTTTTTTATTTTATTATATCAATTTTGCTCTTTTTTGTTAATCTTTAAGGAAAATAAGATTAATATCATTTTAAAGTTTATTAAAAGAAAAAACATGGAAGAAAATATTAAAAAAATACTCGAGCAAACAAAAAGTATTGCTGTGGTTGGATTGAGCGTTGATAGCAGTAAAGCTTCTTATATCGTAGCACAATATTTACAAGACAATGGTTATAAAATTTATCCCATTTATCCTAAATTTGAAGAAGTTTTAGGTGAAAAAATATATAGAAATTTAGAAGATATTAACGAAAAAATTGATCTTGTTTTGATGTTTAGGAAAGGAAGTTTTGCTGCTAATTTATTGCCTATCATCATACAAAAAGGGATTAAAAATTTTTGGCTTCAACTTGGTATTTTTAATGATGAAGTGCAAGAAAAATGTCAAAAATTAGGGATTAATTTTGTTCAAGATAGATGCATTATGCGAGAATTACCACTTTATAAAAATTGATAATTTTAAAATAAAAATTTAAAAGCCAAACAAAAACAAGATTAAAAACTATACAAAAAATAAAAGATAATAAAAAAGAAGTAAAAAACCAAAGAAATAAAACCACTGATTC